>JAGXLB010000119.1 GCA_018334915.1 Candidatus Bipolaricaulota bacterium | reverse complement strand
CGTCCTCCAGCTCCCGTTTCGAAATGTTCTGCAGTTTTTTGACCAATTGCCTAAATCTCTCCAACTTGTCCTGTAACTCGGCAGGGGGATTAGCTCGCTCCTTCATATGAAGAGTAAATTCGGCAACTGAATCATAAATGTCGGGTCGGGGTTCGACGTACCCTTTTGTCATCGGCGTCACCCCGCGAGCCATTGCAGTACTCACCTTAGAGTAAAGAACGGTATCGTGTTTTAATTCCGTCCAGGAGCCCAGAGCGGCATTCAGTTGCTTGAGTTTCCAGGTTGATCCAAACGGAGACCTCTTATCTGCTGGGTGCTCAGTAATCAACTTCTTTAGAGTAGCTATCCATTGGGATTTTAGCCCCTTACCGTATGAGGAGCCCTGGACAGTTGCCCCGGCAAAACGACCCTTAAGATCCGCCAACTGGTTTTCGTAACTCTCGTAGTTAAAGTCCCCTTGTTCTCTCAGAATTTTCTCCGCTCCGTCAGAACCAAGAGCGGCCATAACATCTAGACCCTTGGGGATGGTTCTTGGGTTATCACGGGATCCTACATTCGGAAATACCAGATTCTGAAAAATATCCGTGCTTAGGTCGTATCTGCGGCTCAACAAACAAAAGCCCTGGGCTAGGTCGCGAGGAACCCCACGACTGGCAGCCCAAACAGGTAAAGCCCTTGGAGGAGAGCCCTTCAAAGCTTCCTCGATAAACTTATCCAACTTGACCTCGCTCTGTAACTCTCGAATCCCCAGATCATCCCCAAAGACGGTGGTCGCCAACCCAATGTACTTCGTCACTTGTAAATTGTCCGCCGGGCCCGCAAAGTCAGTCAGCAGAGCATTAACCTGATCCCATAGCTTCTGAGCAGACTTCTGGGAGTGGAAAAGCTTAATCATGAGCAAGGCACTGAGGGTTTCCTGCCGCCCTTTGGCAACCGCGGCCGTCGATCGACCCGGTTTCAGTCTGTAATAAATCTGGCCAAACCAGGTAACTAGCTTAAAGTAACTCTTCAGCTTCTCATTTTTGGTATAGTCCCCCCTCGGCAGGAAAGAGGCATAGTTGACTTTATATTCCATCAGTGGAGAGACCCTTATCCCGGTCTCCGTATTGCGATTGATCAACCTTATTTCTTCATTAACTATTTCCCTAACCGCATCAGGGGCTTTCCAGGAGGGATAAATCAATTTCTTCCCAACTGAGAAAAAGGCGAGGTTCACCCGAGAGGCACGTTTCAGTTTACCTTCCTCTAACTGACTGTACTGTTCGGAGGAGAGCTTAACCATTTGATTGGTTAACTCCTCTAATTTCGGCTGGAGACTCCTATATTCAGCTGCTTTAAGCGAGTAATTGTACAACAAGTGTGCCGTATGAAGTATCAGATCCGTAGTAATAAAGCTGGGGGTTCCGTTTAACCCGTTCCCAAGGTAAATATCGTAAATATTCTTCTGATCGGTGGAGGAAAGAAGGAACCCTTGATCATTCAACTTCTGTTTCTGTTTGGTCGAAAAGTCAAACCTATTCAGATTTGTCGCTTTCTCTAAACTAAGCGTGGAATGCTGATCCCCACTGAACCAGTTCCCACCAGAAAAAGCAAAAAAGGCCAAGGTGACGCCTAGAACTAGAACCAAGCTGATAATCGCCATTTTGGAACTCATATATATTACCTCTAGGGTGATCTTTTCAGCATATTCCAGAACTCTTAATTAAGCAGACTAACTCGTCGATTTTTCTCTCAACGTACGAAAGCAAGAAATAGATTTTCTCTTGAGCAACCACTGCACATAGGCTCTTGCTTGCTTTTCGTATATTCCAAGACTTTTTCTTGGCTAAACTCAAAAAGCTCTTGAGTAGAAATCTTCCCATCGCCGTTTTGGTCTGCGTCTCCCTTTAGGCCCTTTATTAGGTAGTAGGTAAAGACCCCGTGCTTTAACTCCTCGTCTTCTATCGCACTCTGGTTTGGCTTTGAGGCTTCCAGGGCTACTAACTGTTTACCCGTTCCTTTGGTACTCATGCTAGACGGACCCATCAAATCCTTTCCGATAGAATCGTCCAAAACTTCCTGGTTTGCAGATTTTGTATTTGACATGGTAAAAGACCTAACTGCTTTCGAGGATGTCCCGGCATAGCAACTGTCGGCAATATAAACGATCCTTTCTGCCGGAAGATTGTTTAACCAATCGTTAATCTCGTCATCCACGATAAATTTTTCAGCTCGAGCATAATCATAAGGCACTAGAACTTCATCGTTGCCATCATCCTCGTCGCCACTCATGTCCATCTGGTAAGCACCATGGCCACTAAAATATAGTAAAGCCAACTCATCTGCATCAACAGCACCCAGCCAATCTTTCACGGTTTTCTTAACTTTCCCGTAAGTGGCATCCTCATTGGTTAAGAGCTTTATCTCTTCAACTTTGCCAGTTAAGGTCTCCTCCACAGCCCTTGCATCGTCCAAAGAATATTGTAAATCCGAAAATTTATAGTTATGCCCCATATGCTCAAACTCTTCACCGCTATAAGACTCTATACCAACGATTAAAGCACGTCCCTTCAGCGGTCCCTGTGTCTCTTCCGTCGGTGCATCTTCTTCATCTTCAGGCTCATAGGGTTTGCTGGAATTCCCAACGTAAATTTCACAACTATCCGCTGCCCACCAATCTCGGTCAGGAATTACCTCTACACCTTTCTTTACCTGTTGAAGGACTTCCCCTTTGGAATCGCTCAGCTTCGGAAATTTTTCGGCATAGAAAGAAAAATCTTCCCGAACCAGCTTTTCCCTGTTTTCGGTGACCACGGCAAGGATCTGATCCCGACCTTTTGGAGGACTTATTCTTAGCTGGAACGGGTCAGTAATTCCCGGAATTTCGTAAACTCTACCGGACCGTATATAATTATTCCGATCAAACTTATTGGGAAACAGAACCTGGACTTCACCGTTGGGCATCAAGTCGAAGACCGTTAGATAACCGCTTCGACTAGATTTTATCCGAAGGTTCAACAGATCTCCCAGGTTATATACGGTGCCACACCCACTTTCTGACCAGATCCTGATTCCTTGTTTTTCAATAGCTTCAACCGTAATCCCTTTTGTCGGTTCGGCGGAATAAACTTGATAACTTTTGGTTGCCACCATACTTAGCCCGAGGAATAAAGTCAGGGTCAAACAAAGTACAATAAAAGAAGTTCTCATTTTGATCATGGGTAAACCTCCCATAGTAAAACCACCCCCCCGATACCGAGGGGGTGGTAATGTTACGGTAATTTAACTTTCACAGATGGCAATGCCCCAAGCACCAAACTGACTTATTAAGTCCTGCTGGCCTGTCGAAACACTATACCTTCGGAGAGAACCGCTTACCGCCTCCCCCTCGCTGTACGATGCTGTGGAGGCGTAAAGTCTCTGATGCCAATCGATCTCCAGGCCGTTAGGACGACTGATATTTTCAGTGAAAACCCCTAAGAATTGGCCGGTAGCGGAGTACCGTAATATACGTCGCTCCCCTCTGGCAAAGGAAGCAACAAAAATATCTCCTTTTCGGCTAGCCGCTAATCCTGTCGGTGTTTGAAGTTCCTTCGTTACTACCGCTCCAGTAGATTCGGTAATTTGGTAGCTATTTATAAATGACACTATTCTATCATAATTAGGTGCCGGCAATCGTACAACTCTACCGGTATGCGGAAAGGAAGTAGCAAGGGAGACAATCATGTCACCAGCGTACTTCCCTTTTTCAATGAAAGCGATATCGTAGGGGTTTTTATCTTCCTTGAACGTACCACCCTCTACCGGCTGAACTCCTTTTACCAGAGATTTTTGAGGGGCCAGTTTTTCAAGCTTATTTTCACCCAACCGCCAGATGTTTCCAGCATCTGTCGTAAAGAACAAGTCTCCACCTGGACCAAATGTCAAGTTCAAAGGTGACTCACTAAGCGTCCTTACGACGGTCTTCTGGCGACCACCCTGAGACAAGGAAACGATTCTGTTTGCTCCGTTTTCCGCCACGTATAGTACCCCTTCACTGGAACAAGCAATCCCGTACGGATTATCTAAATTTTGGGCCACTGTTCTTAACCCCAGGATGCCGTAAATGGCTTTCATCACTTTTCCCTCATCGGGTATGGAAATGTAGACATTGGTGGTAGTCGGTTCTTTCTCTTGTATCACATGAGTACCACTTGACGTTGCAACACCGCCTTCTCCATCCGCTACCTGTAAGCTCCAGGATACTTTCCCTCTTCTATTGAAGGTCACACCGATCCGTTTTCCGGTGTAATTTGTACCAGCGATATTCCACGAAAAGCTCAAAGAATCCCGCCCAGGATCCTGAGCCTTGGCGGTAAAGGTTACCTTCTCCCCTTCTGTCGAAGGCGTGGGGGAGATAGCTACAGAGTCAATTGTCGGACCGACGTTTTGCACCTGATGAATTCCGGACGTATTTGTTGCACCACCGTCTTCATCGGAAACTTGTAAGCTCCACGATACTTGCCGGTTATCGTTAAAAGTTAACCCGACCGATGGACCGGTAAACTGCTTACCAGCAATTTTCCAGCTATAACTAAGTGTGTCTTTTCCCGGATCAGATGCCCTGACGCTGAACTTGACGTTTTGACCTTCCACGGATGGAGCAGGTGATATTGAAACAGAATCTATCGCCGGTGCGACGTTTTTTATCGAATGAGCTCCACTGGTCGTTACCGCCCCGCCGTCCCCGTCGGTTACCTGCAGGCTCCAGGACACCTGAGCATTGTCGTCAAAAGTTACGCTAAGTGATTTTCCAGTGTATCTGGTACCCGCTATCGTCCAGGCGTAGGTAAGCGAGTCCTGACCGGAATCAGTTGCCTGAGCTTGAAAACGTACTTGTTGCCCCTCAGTTGAGGGAGACGGAGTTACGTCTACAGATGCAAGAGCAGGAGCTACGTTTTTCACAACGTGAGTTCCGCTAGTCGAAGTTACGCCACCGCTTTCACTGGTAACCTGCAAATTCCAATTGACCTTACGGTCATCAGTAAAAGTCAAGCTAACGGACTTTCCGGTGTGCTGGGATCCAGCTATGGTCCACCTGTAGGTAAGTGGTCCGCCACCCGGAACCGAAGCCTGTGCACTAAACGATACCTGCTGCCCTTCTGTCGAAGGTGAAGGAGTAACCTGCAGGGAGTTTATTGTCGGGTTTTTGGGAACGGGAATGAGTTGCTTGCTCACGTTTTTGGTAATTCCGCTCTTCACCTGAACCATAGTAGTCCAGTTCTGGAAACCGTCTTTATTCAACGTGATTTCGTATTGGCCAGGTTTGAGATCGTAAATCGTCATTGGTGTTTTGCCCCGATAAGCATCGTTCAACCATATTGAGGCTCCACTCGGGATCGAATCCACGTGAATATGTCCCCCCAGCGGCTCTCCAATATAAAACACGGAATACCCTGCTCCCCAGGCTTTTTTCTGTTCTACCGTGACGCCTTTCACGTTCTTTGCAAACTCACCGGCATCTTTTGCTACCTGTGGAAACGGGGACTCCTCCGTCGCTTTTTCGAGGGGAAACACTCCTGGCTCGCTACTCACCACCGCCCAGAGAATATCCCTACCTTTAGGAGGTTGGACCCTGAACCTAAAACTGTCGCTTGGAGCTGGAATTTCGTAAGTCTTGCCTGCCTGAATTTTCTGGTCGGGATGGAATTGGTTCGGATATAATACGTTTACTTTTCCGTCCGGCTGAATGTCGTATAAGGTAAGATACCCCGATCGATCCGACCGAACCTGAATATGCATTGTTTCACCGATCTGGTATCTTGTTTTGTCCGTGGAAACTGTGACGTTAAATTGACTTTCCGGAACTACTTCTTCGACGATTACTCCTTTGGCGCTACTCGGCTGGTCCTGGCTAGCCGCAGCCCAAGTATGGACGCCCATAACTGCCAATGAAAAAACCGTGACCAGAGCCAACGTGAATAATAACCTGGTACTATTCGTTTTCATCTTTACCTCCTTAGTTATAGATGAATAACTACAAGACCGACCCACAATTATTCGAGATTTAGCTCATTCTATTTACAAAATAGACGGCGAAATGTTTCACCCAACTTTAACACAACCCGGCAGTAACTACGTAGGATTACAAATACTTCTCATTAAGATTAGAAAACAAGATGACAACGCCTCGAATCAATTCTTATAGCTTTCGGACGGGTCGTAATGTAATCAAGGCAATTCAGCTACTCTACCTTCTTGACCTTGTAACCCGCTTTTACAGTGAAGCCCGATTCTTCAACTTTAGCTACTGCCAGGTGGGGTCCAACCACGTCAGTAATCTGGAGCTTTCCCTGGAGTTGCTCTATTACCCCCACCCCTTTGGAAGCATAGAAAACCCTGAATGTGTCTTCCCTTTTGACTCCATCTTCCGTCCCAAGGTTTATAACGACGTAATCCCCCTGGTTGGCTTTTTCATTTGTTTCCCCTTTCACGTACTTAACCTCACCCTCTAGCTTTTCTCTCCGTGCAATGAGGGGGGCAGAGATGTTGCCTTTCACCAGGGGCTTTTGAGAGGCAGCAAGATGCTCTTGAGTAAATTCTTGTACTTCGGGGGTAACGTAGCCTTTGAGCTCCTCGATAGTAATGTTTCCATCGTCGTCTTTGTCGGCCTCACCTTTCAGGCCTTTCAACAGGTAGTAAGTAAAGACACCGTGCCCCAATTTTTCTTTTAACTCTGGGGTACTTGGCTCGTAAGAGGATTCGTTTTCCTGGGAAGCGGCAAAAAGAACCTTCCCCTTCAGGTTTTCAAAGTCGGAAAATACGTTATTCCGGGGAACCGCCTTTTGACCGGGTAAAGTGTAACCCTTAACAGTTTTAGTCGCTCCCCCGCTATAACAACTATCCAGGAAAATAGCTATCTGATCCGTGGAGATAGACTTAACTTTATTGGCAAATACATCGTCCCTGTAAGCCGTTTTGTACAATGCCTTCCCGGTTGAGGGGTCAGAGTCATAGGTTATGTAGTATTCATCCCGCCCGTCCCCTTCGTCTCCGTCATAATCGGGTCCTTGCGCACCATGACCGGAGTAGTAAATTACCACAAGGTCGTCTTTGCTAGCTTCAGTAACGAGGTTGGTCAAAGCATTATCCAGGTTTCTCCTTGTTGCTTTTTTATTTGTCAAGAGAGTTATATTTTCTTCGGAGAAACCTCCCATCTCATCGCTGACCAATAAATCATAAAAGGCTTTGGCGTCCTTGGCGGGGAAGTTTAAGTTATTTAAAGCTTCGTGCTGGTACTCTGTTATCCCGACAACTAAAGCATGTTTTTCATCTATCTCTTCCGGCTTCCCCGGCAATACTTCGATTTCTTTCGTGGTGGAAGAAGCTACTCCGTTATTGTCGGTAACGGTTAAAGTCACAGAATGTGGCCCAGACTTAGGGAATTTAAAGGTTAAACGAGGGGTGTCTTTCTTTTCGTCAATGTTACCATCGCCATTCAGGTCCCAGGAGTAATTTTTAATTTTCCCATCAGGATCACTTGACGAAGAAGCATCCAGAATGATTTCCGAACCCGTTTTTGGATCTTCAGGATTAAAAGAGAATTTAGCCCGAGGGGCCAGGTTTTCTACGTTAACCTTTTTCGAATCCGAACTAGTAGCACCGGATTGATCCGTTACCCGCAGAGTAACCGTATAAACACCAGAGGATTCAAATCGGTGACTGGGATTTTTACTCTTGGAAGTATCCCCATCCCCAAAATCCCATTCCATTTTAGCAATATAACCATCGGGATCGCTTGCCTGGCTTTCAAAGTGAATTAATTGAGAAACACTTGGATCTGTAGGTGAGAAAGCAAAATCAGC
>JAGXLB010000118.1 GCA_018334915.1 Candidatus Bipolaricaulota bacterium | reverse complement strand
ATCGTGGGTTATATTTCCAGGTTACATTTCTCATCTGGGTGCTGGACCAACTCTTGCTGGAAAATTGGTTCCTAGTCCAAATATGTTTTCCAACCCCCGGGAAGAATCGCTTAATTTGGGTTTAATGAAGAAGAAAATATCGAGTAGCAAAAGGCCTATGGCAAAAGCACTGAGAAGAAGTAACTTATATGCCGGAAGTGGCCTGTTTCACTGTTAATACTGATTTTCATCGCCGATTATCCGTCTCTATTGGTGTCCAATAAAGTACCTTATTGACTTTTTTGCAGTATGGCAATTCATCCATAATCACTACAGCAACCGAAACTATTTCTTTCTCATTTTCTCCGAACAGACAAGTCCATAGGTGCTCGACTTTTATTACGCAACCAACCGGTAACTGTTAGAAGTAATGGTGGGTTAATCTTTTAAGTGTTGTAATATCCTATCATTGGTCATATTAACCAACTTATCGTTGGTTTTCTAGGCGTTTTCTAAAGATTTTATAAGCGCGAACAAAAAGAGGAACTAGATTGTTCTGGTAACTGGGCTGCTTAATGGGGCTCTATAATCACCTCGTTAGTGTTCCCTACAAGACCCTGAATTACTCTTCTTCGTTTTCCTCTACGGCCACCCAGGACTCGTATAAAAGTTCTGGCTCATAGACCAACCCATCGACTTCTACTAGTGGCAGCTGATCCAGGGAACTCTTTGGAACACCTTCTTCTTTGATTTTTATCAACTTCTCTTCACATCGACCGAGGATCTCCCTATATCTGTCTACCTCACTTTTGTTAAAAACGGGCACTAACCTAAAGCCTTCGTCCCTGTAGGGGGACGGAACTGGAATCATCTCATAGCAGTTTGTATCCCCATTGATAAATCGTTCTTTTAGCTCTTCAAACGTTTCATCGACTTCATCTGGTATCAGCTTTAGTTCGATAACCTCTCTTTCCATAGGAACCCCCCTTCTGTAATTTGGATAACTATAGAAGCTTACACGTAAGGTTATGGTAACAGAGGGAGGTGTTAATTAAAAAATGTCCTTCGTTAAAAGGAAAGTTAAGGGTTCAGTTAACCAGACACCACTCACCCCAAACAAGCTGAAAAGCCGAGAGATTGTAATATAGACGAAAGGATAGAATTATTTGATTTCCCTCTCATGCCACCTTTCTCCTATTTCATCCTTCGGCTGAACGTCGTGAGAAAGGAACAACTTCAAGCAAATTTGGGTGAAGCTTAGGTGGTGGTCTTTTTCAGAGGGATTACGACCCGGCCTCCATCGAGCCAGTTGTTGTATATGGTAGCGACGACGCGGCGTTCTCATGAGTGTGCATGTTCACCGGTAACTGTGTGGTAAAACAAAAAGAAGGGAAATGGGGTATGAACCCAGTTCAAGCCCATCTACTTGACTGATCGCTGCCAGCCAAGTACCTGCATCATTATGATAATGTTCTGAAAAGAGATTGTAAATATTTTGTTTGAAGACTAGCGGGGAAATATTTGTGCTTACGTTTAATTTTTTTAACCCAGTACACCCAACAGTGAATTCGTTTTGTTTATTCAATTTCGGCTCAGGTATAAGACCGGTTCGTAATTGACTGCTGAGATCTTGGGCTCGAGTTTTTGAAGTAGATTGTTCTTGGTTTTAAAAGAATTATGCTACAAGCCTCACTGGCAGGTTAAGGTCGACTTCTTTAGACCCAAATCTTTCACCTTGAATTAAGCCAGTTTCGTAAAGCTTATAGCAGCTCCCCGGTCCCCTTCTAAAAACAACATAGTAGTCCCCCGGTGCCCCTGCCGGGGGCGATATTTCGGTTGCAAAACTTTCGGTCGAGCACAGGGACATGGGTTACTGTTGTTTTAGAGGTGCAGGTACCAAGATTACGGGTGGTAAGAGTAGTGTTCCTTTGAAGGTAAAACATCTGAATCAGAGTTGTCGTCAGATTAATTTTGACAATAAATAGTTTTTATGTCATAATAATTTTGACAATAAAGCAAGTTATTGACATTTTTTTAACAGGAGGGGGTTTTCATGGCAATTATTTCTCCGCGAAGATATATAGAAAGGCAGATCACCCTATCAAAGGGCAAGATCATCAGTTGGGTAGGTGAAAGCGACGATAGAAAGCCTAAAAGGGGAATATTTGAGTCCGTTGCGGGAGAAATTCGTAAGTTTTTGCGTAATGAAAACCAGAAAAATGTAATTATTGTGCCTGGTCTAAGAGGTATTGGTAAAACTACGCTATTATTTCAGGCTTACGACCATTTTAACAGCAAATTTGCAGAAGAGAAAATACTTTATCTTGCCTGTGATGACATTGACAACTTCGATCTTGACCTTACTGAAGTTTTAGATGCATACGAGAGGTTCATTTTGAAAAGTGGACTGGAATCCCTTGGAAAGGATGAAAAAGTTTTAATATTCCTGGACGAGGCTCATTATCAGCAGGATTGGGCGCAAAAAGTAAAAAGTTACTCTGATCGGTCAGAAAATTTATTATTCGTGGTTACTGGCCCCTCGGCCCTCTCCCTTGAAATAACCAGTGACCTGGCTCGGCGGAAAAAGGACTTTGATATGTTTCCGCTTAATTTTCCTGAATACCTAAAAATAAAAGGGATGTCAGATAATGATAGTAACATAATGTTACATGAGAAAGATATTGATAAATTAAAAAAAGCTGTTTTTGGGGATATAGATTCCGATTTACGTAAGAATAGGATTGAAAATATTGTCACTACCTTAAGGAATAAGTACCTTACAAAATTTTACCCGTGGGAGCCAAAACTAGAAGAGTTTCTCCTCTATGGCGGGTTTCCCTTTTGTGTAGGTCAAGATGAATTAGAAATTCACGAGGATATCCTGGAGGTGTGTGACCGTATTGGCCAGGAAGACTTGCCATTAGTGTCTTCCGTGGGGAAAAGCGGCAAAGTGGCTAAAAATGGTTTGAATGCTCTGCAGCTAATTGCTGATAATCCCACTTTTTCGCTTCGTAGAATAGCTGAATCTATTGGAAATATTTCTAGAGAGTCAGTCTCCAACTTGTTACGGGGTTACGAGAAGGCGGGGCTAATTCAAATCCTGAAGCCTTATGGTTCGGCCAAGGAGATGACCAGAAAGGCAAACGAGTATTACCTGGCTTCACCTACGGTTCAGGCTTCCCTTTGGCAGCGCGTAGGAGGATTGACTGGTGATCCTGAGCAGTTGGGCAAGCTCTGGGAAACCTACGTTGTCAACTCTCTTGCCAGATTCAAAAGAGATCTAATTAATTTAGAGGATATATTTTACGATTATCAAGAAGGGGGAGCGGATTTTATCTTAAGAATGGCAGGCGGAAACTTAGTTGCCATGGAAGTCGGCTGGGGTAGTAAAGACGTCAGGCAGGTAATGAAAACCTTAAATAGGGTGGATGGAGAATATGGTATTGTTATAAGTGATCAGGCCGAGGGCCACAGAGAAATCGAAACAGAAAAAGGGAAATACGACCTTCATTTTCTTCCGAAAGAGATATTCATGTTGCTTTAGAGTGTATTTGCCCAGTTAATAAGCCAATTAATCCCGTTGACTCTTATCCTCGGATACAAGACGGTATGCTTCCTCCAGGCTCCGGCGATATTTTTTACTCTTCGGTAAAAATTGTGGTACTCCCAACAATTTGAGGATAGCCGGTTCACCTTGAGTTCGATGGTTTAAGTTTAATGAATTGGTAGAAGGAAGTTCAGGTCCCGGCTTCCAGAAATTCTCCGGGTCGGTATCTAAGGGAGTTTCGGGGGGCGAAGAGCTGTGTTCCTCCGCGTCTCGCCCCGCTCCGGATCCGGAAAGAGCTTCCAGCAGTTCTTCTCTGGTTCTACCCCTGATCTTAGTTAACTGAAAGGGATCCTCGTCGAAGGTCTCTCCGAGCAGGTAGTATACGGCGGCTATATGTTTACACGGGTTTGCAGAATCCGGGCAGGAGCAGCGGGTATTGAGTTCACCCTGGTCCTTGGGAGTAAGCAATAGATCATAACCGGCCAGGACTTCGTGGAAATCTTCGGGCACGCTTCCAGAACTGAAAGCGGCGTAGTACAGAGGGATAGAGGATATTTCGTCGATAATATCCTCCCAGGATTGTTCAGAAAACGGCTCTAGCTCTATCATCACCTTATAAGGTTCGGAACGCGAACCCTGTACTTCGGCGGTGACCTCTCCTTTGTCGATGCTTACCTCACGTACCTGACCCTTGCGGGCGTAGCGTCTTCCCCGCTGAAGTCGATTGGATTTACCGAACGATTCCAGGACCTCTATCCACCGTTTACCAATCTGGCTCTCTCCGAACTCGCCGCGCCTGGTCCGGGCCTTTATCCCATCTTCGACCGGTTTAGGCGTCGTGTATTCGAAGTTCTTCCAATAGCCCATGGCTAACCCTCCTTCAGTTCAATCAGGTTCATAAACTCCTGCTTGGATAGTTCAGTCAACCCCTCTTCTCCCGACCCGACTATCTCTTCGGCGAGTTCCTTCTTTTCTTCGATCATGCGGTCGATCTCCTCTTCGTAGGTTCCGGAGCTGACGAACTTGTGGACAATCACGTTATTCTCCTGACCGATCCGGTGGGCTCTGTCCGTAGCTTGGGACTCCACGGCCGGATTCCACCATCTATCGATGTGAATTACGTGACTTGCTTCTGTCAGGTTAATACCTAGGCCTCCCGCCCTAAGCGACAGGAGAAAAAACGGCAGACGCTCTTCCTGTCGTTGGAATACGTCGATCATCTTGTCTCTGGATTTTTGTGATGTTCCTCCGTGCAGGAAGGGGACTCGGTAGTGGAAGTGTTCCTGGAGGTGATCCTGAATCATTTGGCCGAATTCTACGTACTGAGTGAACAGCAGTGTGGAATACCCCTCATCGAGGACGGTTTCGCAGATGTCAAGTAGTCTTTCCGTCTTACCGGACCTTTCAGGATCAAATCCCTCTTCACTCAAGAAATGGGCGGGGTGATTACATACCTGCTTTAGCCTGTTGATAGTGCTTAGTATACAACCTCTCTTTTTCATGTCGCCCTCATCCTTTTCTGCCTTATCCAGCCGGTCCCCCGCTTCGTCGACTACAGCCTGGTAAAGCGATGCCTGTTCGGGGGTAAGGGAACAGTATTCCTTCTTTTCTATCTTTTCCGGAAGGTCGGAGAGAATTTCCGGGTCGGTCTTTTTTCTGCTTAAAATAAACGGATCCACCAGCTTTTTTAACGTCTTCTGTTTTTGACGAGCCCCTTTTCTCTTTTGCTGGATCGGTTTCGCGTATTCGTTTTTGAAGTCCCTTTTTGGTCCCAAATAGCCGGGGTTAAGGAACTCCATAATGGACCATAATTCCATAAGGTTGTTCTCGATCGGGGTACCGGTCAAGGCAACCCGCACTTTAGAGGGGAGATCTCTCGCCCTTCGGGCGGTTTTCGTTTCCGGGTTCTTTATCTTTTGGGCCTCGTCAAGAGCCACCACCCTCCAGTCAATTTCGTTTAACAAGCCAAAGTCGTTTCGCAACAGCCCGTAAGATGTAACGGTTAAATCGGTTTCCCTTGCCGCTTGGATAAATTCTTGTTCTTGCAGGCGATTTCCTCCGTGATGGATCATGTGGGATAGCGATGGGGCAAAACGTTCCACTTCCCGGCCCCAGTTCCCCAGGACCGACGTGGGGCAGACCAGCAAGGAAGGTGTCGGGTCCGGAAACTTCCCGTCATCGTGTTTAAACTTCAACAGGGCAGCCAGCAGTTGGATCGTCTTACCCAGCCCCATGTCGTCGGCCAGGCAGGGGGAGAAACCCCTGGAGGTTAACGATAAAAGCCAGCCGAGCCCCTTTTCCTGGTGCTCCCAGAGCTCCCCGTGAAACTCCGAAGGGGCATCTCTCAATTCAGCTTCGTCCGGTCCCCGGTCTCCGTCACCTTCACCAAATACGAGTTTGTCGATCCAATTTTCCGTCTCGCCTCCGCTTTCCTCCCCGCCGTCGGTTACCTCGAGATCAGTTATCGGTAACGGGCTTTCCTTCGAGTCGGATAATATCTTTTGGGCCGTCGCGTTTAAATTAAGACTCCCCTCTTCCTGTTCAGTTAAGAAATCAAGCGTCTTTTCCACGTCATCCGGGTCCAGCTCTACCCACTGGCCCCAGATCTTTACAAGGGGGCTCTTTAGGGAAGCGAGCTTTTCAAACTCTTCCGGAGTAATCGTCTCGTCTCCGACGGCGAACTGCCATTCGAAATCGATTGGAGAGCTCCAGCCGCCGGAAGAGCCCATCGAGCCGCCCCTGGCCTTCTCTTCGGGTGAAATAGTCGCCTTTAATCCTAATTCTGAATCCGTCTCCAGGGAGTTTGGGTCCCACCAGGAAGGGACTCTGGTCAGGAACCCGGCCTCTTTAAGCAGCCAGTAGCCCTCTTTTAAGTATTTATAGGCCTCGTTAACGGAAAGGTTGCATCCTGTCGGTTGCTTGGATTCCAAGCCGGAACCGATGGCCGGAAACAGGTTGGAAGCAACACCCAGGTCCGTCAATAATTTTTCTTTTGGGGCACTGTAGCGTTCTCGCAGCGGCTCCAGCTCCTCTTTATCTCGAGTCCAGAGTTCTTTGGCGGTCAGGTGGAAACTTTCACGGTCGATGGTTTCCAGGAAGAAATCGAGTTTCCATCCTTCCTGAGAGGAGAACAAAGGCGAGCCGTCCGACTTCTCGGCGGGAGGAACTAACTTGAAGCCGGTTCGAAGTCCACCCTCGGAAGTCTTTTTTATGGCCCTGATCCAATTTCCATATGAAGTGGTCAAGCGGCGGCCTTCCTTTGCGGAGAGATCCATATGAGGATTATTCCGAGCACCGAGATGGTTCAACCATTTTAATCCCACAGATTCGTTTCTAGCTTTTTTCTTTCCAGTTCGAAAGTCGTCTCCCCAACCGTTACGGATAAGCTCCTCCCGAATTTTGTGGTCAATTATCGTGCTCAGCAAACCCCGGAGATAAGTCTCGGCCCCGGATTTCTGGAACGGGTTGTTTTCCCCCTTAACGGCGGCGAACAGGACAGCCGGTGCCGACCTGGCGAGGTCATCAAAGTACTTTTGGTCTCTGGGAAGGTCTAATAACGGTCGCCAGCGGGCCTCTAGACCTCCCGTTTCGTTTCTTTGAAGGGCCGGTATAAACCGCTGCCGATTCAACAGGGACCGGGCGAACTCCGTCGTATTGTAAATAAACGCTAACTCCCTGCCGGGGTGAAACAATTGCCGAAAGTAATCCGGATCTGAACTAAACAGGGAGAGCCCAGGATAAATCGGTACCGAGGTTCCCCATATCTCCCAGGGCAGGATAGAGGGAGTGTCGGGAGTAAAATCAACGTCCAGGTCTTTAATTAGCCAACTTGCCGATGGTTGGGGTAAGTCGTTTTCCTCGTCAGTGGGGAGAAATAGAATACGAGAGTTCACGTCGACGGAATCGAAAAAAACGTCGGAGTCAAGGCCGGATAAGAGCTGTTTAAGATTCTCCGAAATTACGGAAGGGTCCACTTGCCAGGGGTGTTTTCTAGGGTATTGCTTTCTGGATGGGCCGGGAAACCGTCTTCGTTCCCCGGGAGTGGTGGATTCGCCCCACAGGAAAAATTTCCCACCAAATGGGACTTCTTTTTCCGAATCCTCGGGTTCTCCGCCGTGAATTTCACCGCCATCTGGAACCCAGCAACCGTGAAGTATTATCATATAAACTTAGCTTCTATTAATTTAGGGCATTTGACGTTTCACGGAGTACTTTCCACCCTATTTAGTAGCACCTCAAGCATTTTATTCACGAATTCTTCACCTGTCAAATTGCGGTGATTGAACCGGTACTCTTTTTCTTTCAAATACGCCAGAAAGTTTTCAGGGCTTACGCCATGATGTTTCAGTAAGCGTTCTTTAGCATAGCCCCAGAA
>JAGXLB010000014.1 GCA_018334915.1 Candidatus Bipolaricaulota bacterium | reverse complement strand
CCAGCTCGTAACCTTTCTCCATGTGAACTTCCTCGTGCTTTTCCCAGGTATCTCCCTGATTGACGAAGAACGTTATCGTGAGCCTCGCAACCCTCTCCGGCCGGTCGTACCCCGTCCTGTGGAGCTCAAACACGGAAGAGTCGTCCCGCTGCACGTAACAGTCGTGTTCCTGCCACTGAACGCTCAAACCGTGAATGGTATTTACGTCAAATACGAAGTGACCTCCGTCCGTAAGAGCATCGTAGACGTTCTTTAATGTTTTACTGAAATCCTTCTTGTTGAGGAGATAGTTCATGCTATCGAACCAGCTGGTGGCCAGATCAAAGTTTTTGTCAACCGAAAACTCCCTCATGTCACGGTGAAGAAAAGTCGTGTCGATTCCGGCTTCCTCCGAATTGCTTCGGGCTATTTCGATCATCTCTTTCGACAAATCTACTCCCACTGTATCGTACCCGAGCTTCGCCGTTTCTATAGCAAAAGTTCCTTCTCCACAGGCCAGATCCAGTATCTTAGAAGGTCTAGCTCCTAACTTGCCCAGGATATCTGGAAGCTTACTGGCAATATACCTGCTATACTCGGGGTAAGACCCGGTCGAGTAGAGTTGAGCGAAGTTTGAGTAGTTTTTTGAGGACATAACAAATTTATGTAGGAATTCAATCTCTAACTAGTATTATTCGCGAGAAAACTGGATAAAACTAAATAAATCGCTTTAATCGCGCTATTCCCGGCCAAAAGCCGGAGAATTCTGCGTGGATTTGCTGAAAGGCTCTTTTGAAGCCGTAAGGCAAACAGTGGTCATATTTGCCCCCTCAACTTCTTCCTGATTTCGGGCGTCTGTAGCTTCTGAATCGCCCGTTTCTGTATCTGCCTGACTCTCTCTCTGCTAATATCAAATACCTGCCCAACTTCGTCCAGGGTCCTGGAATGATAATCCTTTAACCCGTAACGTAGCTGTAGAATCCTTTTCTCCCTGTCGGTCAGACATTCTTCCATCACTGTCTCCAGCTTATCCGTTATGAGTTTGTCCAGAGTCTCCTGTTCGGGCCTGGGAGCGTTTTCGTCTGCCAGTATGTCTCCAAGGACGTTACCATTAGGTGAATCCTCACCTAGAGGTTTATCGAGCGAAGTGGTCTGATGAGCTGACTTCTTGGCTTTAAGAACCTTCTCCTCCGCAACGTCCAGTTTCTCCGCAATTTCTTCTATAAAAGGTTCCTCACCGTTCTCATTTATGTGTTCTTGTTCCACCTTGTAAATTTCTCGGATTAACTCGTTCATGTGAGCCGGTATTCTGATGGTCCGGGATTGATTGTTGATCGCTCTAAATATCCTCTGACGGATCCACCAGGTCGCGTACGTGCTGAACTTGTAGCCTTTCGTGTGGTCGAATTTCTCTATCGCCCGCATCAAACCAAGGTTACCTTCCTGAATTAGATCAAGAAACGGAAGTCCGTAATTTCTGTATTTCTTGGCGATACTGATCACAAGTCTAAGGTTATGTCGGGCAAGTTCTTTTTTGGCTTCTTTATCGCCTTTCTCTATCCTCTTTGCAAGCTCAACCTCTTCTTCCCGGGTGAGTATGTCTTCTTTAACCTCGTCGAAATATCTCTCGAGGTTTTCGTCCGTCAAGCTTGCCTCCCTTTCATAAACACATCCCTATTTTTGCCGACCAGCTTTCAGTAGAACAAAACACCTTTTATAACAGTTCTATATAAGCTCCCAATAACCTAAACTCTTTAAGCGCCATCTAATTCAACTTCAGTACAGCTATTTGTAACTGAAATTCCGGTGAATTATAACTCACTAACAGTTTAGTTCCAGTTAGTTTCGAAGATAAGTCGAATAGTTCCGAGTTCCATGTTCTTAGTTCCGAGTTTGGTTAGCAACCATAGCAACCCGCGACTCCACTCCCTAGGGCGTGGGAGCCCTCCTGGCTATACAAAATTACAACCCGCATTCCACCATTATCGATAGGCGGGACTTTCCAGGCCCGCTGTGATGGTTAGTTAGATCGTGAAAAATCTTCTTCGGTAGATTCCACGCTCTCTCGATAGCCGGATCTTTCCAGATCCGGTGTTGTGGTTGGTTGAATTGTAAGAATCTTTTCTTCGGTATATTTTACATGGTTACTACCGAAGAAAATTAATCAACACTTCTACCTATGTGTACACCAGGGCTCGAAAGCCCTGGCTATCGAATCTATTGTACGTTCGGCCTTCTTATTTAAAGCCCTGGCTATTTTAAATCTTCGGATGGCTATAACTACAAATAAAAACACTTTTATTTGGAACATTCTTGACTATATAAAGACAGTCTTTAGGCTTCCACTAAAAACCCGTCAGTAGTTTTGCCGTGAGCTGTGAATACCTTGTATAACTATCATTGATTATTTCGAATAAATAAGCTTTAATTTATTCGTAATTTAATTCGTGACGATTCATGGTTATTTTACAGGGAGGTTTTCGTTTAAATGACTGACGAGAAAGGAAGGGTAGCTGATCCCGGCCTTGCCCCTCAGGGCTGGAAGAAAATCGAATGGGTCAAGTCTCATATGCCGGTAATGGCGGACATCGAAGGAAAAATTTCCCGGGAGAAACCCTTTGACGGATATAAGTTTGGTGTAAGTATCCACCTGGAAGCAAAAACCGCCAGGCTAGCGCTGGCGCTGAAAGCCGGAGGAGGAGAAGTTTACATAACCAGCAGCAATCCTTTATCGACACAGGACGACGTCGCAGCGGCGCTAAACCAGGAGGAGAATATTACAGTTTTTTCCCGGTGGGGGGTTAGCGAAGATGAGTACGAGAAACAGCTCGAACAGGTTTTAACAAACAAACCCGATCTGATAATAGACGACGGTGGAGACCTCGTAAAACAGCTGCATGGACCATTAGAGAACCTGAGTGATGGAATAATCGGAGGGGCGGAAGAAACTACTACCGGGGTAAATAGGTTACGTGTTCTGGATCGGGAAGGAGAACTAAACTTTCCCATGTTTGCCGTAAACGACGCCAGGATGAAGTACCTCTTCGACAACCGTTACGGCACTGGCCAATCGACCTGGGACGCTATTACCCGCAACACTAACCTTACAGTTGCCGGCAGTACGGCGGTCGTGGTTGGTTACGGCTGGTGCGGAAAAGGAATCGCGAGAATAGCGGACGGAATGGGAGCGGATGTAATTGTAGTCGAGGTCGATCCTGTAAAGGCCCTGGAAGCAAAAATGGACGGCCATCGAGTCATGAATATCAAGCAGGCAGCTCCTGAAGGGGACTTTTTCATAACCTCGACGGGAAATATCGACGCGATTCCTCCCGAAGCTATAAAAGAGCTAAAAGACAAGGCAATACTGGCTAACGCCGGTCACTTTGACGTAGAAATTGACATCGACGCCCTCGAGGACCAATCCGTGAGTCGCGAGGAAGTCAGAGATAACGTCGAACGATTTACTTTCGAGGACGGAAGAGAGGCATACCTCTTGGCAGAAGGTCGACTGGTTAACCTGGCAGCCGGAGACGGACACCCGACTGAGATAATGGATATCAGCTTTGGCCTTCAGACTCTGACAATTCAGCACGTTCTCAACACGGACCACCTGGAAAACAAGCTTTATTCCGTGCCCGAGGAAGTAGATCGATCCGTGGCGGAAATGAAGTTAAAGAGCCTTGGGGTGATGCTGGATGAATTGACAGAAGCACAGGTTGATTACCTGGAAAACTACAGCTGACTAGAGGTAATCCTGAGGCACGCTTTCGTCTTCCCGAAGTTCCTCGAGGTCGTCCAGTTCGAAATATTCGAGGAAATACTGGGTAACGGAAAGGAGTTTGGTTCGCCCTTCTTTCTCGGATTTAACGAAGTTGCGCTCTATCAGCTGATCTATGTGGTCGTAGGCCCCGTTTCCTCTTATATCAACTACTTCTTTCTGGAGAACGGGGCTATTGTAGGCAATCACGGAAAGTGTCCTCAGCACACCCCTGGACATATCCTGATGGGGGGCCAGGTGTTTCACCCTATCAAGTAACTCCCGCTTTATTTTGAAACAGTACCTGTTATTATTCTCATCTAGCTTCAAACCACGATCGGGGTGACTTAAATCGCGTCTCAGATCCTCCAGTTCTTCTTCCAGAGCATCTTCCGGCAGACCTGTGAGGTCACAAAGCTCGGACCTGGAAACCGGTTCGCTGGCAAGAAATAAGGCGGCTTCGATTACGGACTTTGGAGAAGTATCGGGGGAACGATCCCTGGACTCGGAATTATTCATCTTCTTTAGCTGGCTCCGGCACCGATTCTTCAGGAGAGTCTTCGTCGCTTAATTCCACCTTTATTTCGCTAAACGGTTTTTCCTGTTTACACCTGACTTTTCCCTCCGATTGAAGATGGAGCAGCTCCATAAATTTTTCAAACTTTTCTTCCTTCGTCTCCCTATCTAGCAAAGAAGAAAAAAGAACCTCCTTGCCCCGGGAGAGCTTTTCTTTTACCTTCCTGTAGAGCCGCTGAAGTTTGACCTGAAAGTTATCTTCAGCGCCCAGATCCATTCCCCAGTTGTACGGAGACTCTTCGTCTTCCGTTTCCAGGCGCTCTTCTCTTCTTTCGTAAACCTCAACCGCGCTGGAGAAAGCCTGGCTTAACTCCTCTTTGGTGACCGCTCTTTCGCTCATTCTCTTCAGAGGGAGTTCTAGCTCCGGAATGTAGCTATCGCTTTCGAACTCCTCGTAGCCCCAGAAGCCCACGTCTGAACCTTCCTCCAATTCTTCCTCTTCGTCTTCCCGGTCCCGTCCCGCCAGTCTTTCAGCTTTGGCTCTGAGCAATACGGCACAGGTCAGAACCATCCGACCAGATATTTTAAGGTTCCTGCCACTCAACTCGTCGAGCTCGCTCATGAACCCCGAAGCCAGCTCAGTTACCGATACCTCCCACGGGTCCGTACTATAGGTATACTCGTCCAACCTCTCCCGCCAGTCCGGCCGAGTCAAATCCCTTACTGTTACAGGGGAACCTTCTTGTCCTGTAAATTTTTTTTCATTTTCCTCGTTTTCGACCATACTGACCCCTTTTTAATTTAACTTGATGGATAGAACCTCGGACTGGCCGTTGTTCATCGAAACTCCGAAAACCTGATCCGCGTGTTTTGCCGTCTCCTCGTTGTGGGAAATCAAAATCAACTGGGCGTCAGAGGAGTATTCCTCGAGTAAATCCGCGACTTTCGTCGATCTGCGCTGATCGAGTGCCGCATCTATTTCGTCCATTACGTAAACGGGCGCCGGATTCATTTCCTGTAGTGCGAATATGAAGGCAATCGCCGTCAGCGTTTTCTCTCCGCCCGAAAGTGAATCCAGCACTATCAATTCCTTGCCCGGAGGATGGGCTTTAATCAGTAGCCCCGATTCTATGTCACCCTCGCGACCAAGTTCCAGATGAGCACTGCCTCCATCAAAGAGCTTTTGGAATATTTCCCCGAAACACTCCGAAAGTTCTTCCATGGTGGAGTAGAACTTTTCCTTCTTTTCTTCCTCGATTTTTCCTATAAGTCTCTCTACTTCCCTCTTTTCTTTCCGCAACCGTTTTAATTTGTCCTCCAGATCCTCAACCTGATTCTTGAAATCTTCGTACTCGTCGATTGCCTTCATATTAACCGGCTGGAGGCGGTCAAGATCCCGCTTTAGATTTCGTTTCTCAGTAATCAATTTCTTTAACGGCTGATCCAGAAAGTCGAGATCTTCTTCCGGCTCGTTTAAATTCTTGAGATCACGCTTTACTCCCTGGATATCCTTCTCCACATTATCCTTCTTCCGCTTCTGACTCTCCGTCTTTCGGTAGAGGTCTTTTTGCCGTTTCTTGAGCTCGCCCAGTTCCGATTCAAGTTTCTCGGCCTTCTCTTTGAGTTCCTTGTCCATCTCAGTCCGTTCGTCGAGCTGTTTCTCTTTTTTATCCAGCTTCTTTTTGAGGCTCGCGAGTTCTTTTTTGCCTTCTTCTATCTTATTTTCAAGTCGGTTAACTCTCTTCTTTTTGGTCTCAATCTTTTCCTTCAGCTCTTCCTTCCTCTTATTTGTCGATTTACTCCGTTTCTTTTTGGAAGTACCTCCACTAACCGCCCCTCCCTTGCTTAACACGTCGCCGTCCAGGGTAACCACTCTTACGTTTTCGGCTTCCTCTACCGCTTCCAGGTCCTCCGCAATCAAGGTATCCCTGCACACGTACTGGAAAGCCCGCTGATATTTGGAATCAAAATCCACCAGCTCTATGGCGTAATCGATAACCCCTGACATTTTCAGTGCCTTCTTCGATGCCTGACTCATTCTACTACCGGATACGCTTCTGAGAGGTAAAAACCTTGCTCGGCCAAGGTCGTTTTCTTTCAAGTAATTTACCGACTCAATTGCTGTAGAGCGAGTATCCACGACGAGATCCTGAAGGTGCCCGCCTATCGTGGTTTCGACAGCTACCTGGTATTTGGCTTCGACTTCCATTAAACCCTGAACCGTCCCGTAAATTCCTCCACGGCCCCGATCGAGCAGTGCCTTGACAGAGCGTTTTTTCCGGGTGGACTTCGACTTCGACTGATTTTTGAGTTTCTTTAACTCTTTTACAGTCTCCTTTAGGTTGTCCAGTTCCTTTTCCTGGGACCTGATATCTCCTCTTTTTTGAACGAGATCCATCTTGACCTGCTCGACTTCTTTAGAGAGCTTTTCCTCCTGATCCCCCTGACGTTCTTCCTTGAGTTCCTTTAACTCCTTTTCTTTTTTCTCCGCATTTTTGTCGGCTGCTTCAAGTCGTTCTTCCAGCCCGGAGAGTTTCTCCTTTATCCTTTTCTCCTTCTTCTGAAACTTCTCTAACTCCTCTCGTTTGTTTTTGACCTTTTTATGATCGATGGATTTTTCTACCAGTTTGAGTTCCTCTTCCTTCTCCCTGTAATCAAGCGCCGCGTTTCTCTCCTTTTCCAGTCGGTTAAGTTGACTCCGGCGCTCTCCCAGGATAACACGGTTGGTCATTAGCTTTTCTTTAACGTCCCTTAAGTCCCGGATAGCCTGTTGCTTCCGTTCGTCGTATTCGCTAATGCCTGCCAATCGATCGATAATCTCCCTTCTATTGGTAGAACTCATGTTGATTATTTCCGTAACTTTTCCCTGATTAACTATGTGATGCCGGCTGGGGTCCATATTGGCTTCGTCCAGAATATCGTCTATAACGGATCTTTTACAGTTTTTTCCCATAAATTTGTAAGCCGACGAATTATGGGTTACCTTCCGCCCTATAGTTATCTCGTCAGGGTTTTTTCCGTCTTCAAGTACTTCGCTAACTATCTCCGAAAAACGATCGTCGGTGTTATCGAGAGTAATCGTTACCCGGGCCCGGTCCGCTGGCGTCCCGTTTTCGCCTCCGTTGTATATCAACTGACTCAACTTATTTGCACGCAATTTGGAAGACCTTTGTCCCATGACGAAAGTTAAGCCGTCGATGATATTCGATTTGCCGGAGCCGTTTTCACCGATAATAGCGGTCATCCCCCGTTTTTGAAACGGGATAGTTGTTTTTTTATTAAATGATTTGAAACCTCGGAGAATTAAATTATTCAAAATTGACATATATTTAGCCTGAAGGTATTTTTACAGTTAATAATCTTCGCTTAATAAGGAGAAACAGTCCGTAGAGCATGGCAACCTGCCCCACCGCTATTTAAATACAAACCGATTTATTAGGTCCAGTAAAGTGTCACCGCAATTAGCCCTATCACTATACCGCTAGCGGCCACAAGGAGGTTCCTTCTGGCCGAAGCTTTGTAGTTTTCCTGGAGGTCAGCCAGCCTCTTTTCGTTATCGAAAGTGTTTTCCCGGATATTTTTCAGACTATCCTTGACCTCAACCAAATCCGTTCTTATACCGGCCAGGTCATTTTGCACTGACCGTAACTTTTCGGTAAGCTCACTTACATTTTGTTCCTCGTCCGTGGTATTCTGACTGAGCTCTTCTATATTGGTTACCAGCTCCTCTACCCTTCCCTGAAGTACCTCCAAATCTCGGTTTAGTTCGGTGATATTGTTCCACTTTCCTTTACCTTTGGAAACAGTATTTCTAAGGGAATCTAGAGAATCACTTATTTTCGCTTGTTCGTCCTCCAGACTTGATATCGCGGACTCGTTGACGTTTACGGCTTCGTCCAACCCTTCCGTAACAGAGGTTATATTTTCTACCTTTCCCTCAAGGCTATCAACCCTTTTTCGTAACTGTTCGACTTCCTCCGAGGTAACAGAGGTTTCATCACCCTGGTCCTGGGCTAAGACGGGAAAGACAAGGGCCATTATTAATACGAGTAAAATAGTCCCCGCCCTGGTCGGTAACCTGGTCAAAATTACACCTCCAGTCATGAAATAATAGACAAACGGGGACTTTTAAACGAGGAGGGCTGTCAAAAATATCAATTACCTTTGTGGCTCCAGCAAGTGATCAATGGAGTCCCCTTCGATGACCCAGTTAGAACTCAGTTTTTGAGTCCTGCCAATACTTTACTCTCCATCCTCTTTTCCCGAATCCGGTCCCGCGAACTTGCTCTCGCTCACAAAAGTCCTGCCAGGCGCTTGACGTGAGTTTTTTCCTCCTCGATTACTTTCTTTATCAATTCCTGATCTTCGCTCGAAGTTGCCGTCTCAAGAATTTCGTAGTAATAGAGGATTGTATCCTTCTCAAGTGATATCGCAACGGTTAATAGCTCGTCCCGGTTGCCCACCTGTTTCGCCGCTCTGATGTTTTCGTTCGCCGGGTTAAAGATTTTTGAATCGGCCAGAGCTTCCAGGTACGAATCCTCGAGCTTTCCGTAGAGTAACGAATTGATGTCCTCTCCTCTACCCAATTCCGCCTCGCCGAGCATTTCCTGAAAAGTTTCCTTGTGGTTAATTTCCTGGGTCGCCAGATCCTTGAAGAGGTCTTTTATCTCCGTGTCCTCAATTTCGGGAACCATGCCACTGTAGAATTGTTCACCGTTTTCCTCGATCTCAATAGCAATTTTTAAAGTCTCCTCCGCCGAAAAAGGAATATTGGTCATATTTACCTCCCGAGTTCGTTCTTTATTGATGAAAGATTTTCTCACTAACGGGATTATCCTTGTCGTGCAAGGTAAATATATCGGGCAGAAGAAGTCAAATCAATAAACACCCCCACTGAACCGCGCTGGTTCGGAACTTCAACCCCATATTCTGAATCAATCGTATTGCAGCAAACTTAACCATCTCAATTCTTCATGATAGCCAGGGGTTTCTAGTCCTGTTTTAGATTTAGGTCGAAGTCTTTTGTCATTTACTTTGGTAATACTAAAGCGAAATCTACCGAAGGAGATAATTCCCCACTTCGACCAACCATCACAGCGGGCCTGGAAAGGCCCGCCTATCTAAGAATTGGGTGGTGAAAGAATTGAGTATAATAACTTAACAATAATTATTTACCAATACTAGCTGAGAATGCCCCAGGGCACCCCCTGAGGATGAATCAGCTGGTTGTTGGTCCAGCAGGAAGATCTGAACCAGGCCCCCTTAACTCATAGCGGTAATCGATTGGGGAAAAGATCGTGATTGACTGAACCCAAAAAAGGGTATTTTTCCAGTAGAGATATGACAAAAAGCACTTTACAAAAATTGTCCTGTTAAGTAATATTGGTCAAATGAAAAATATAACCGGGTTACGCTGTGTTTCTTGTGGAAAAGTTTATGGGCCGGAAGAACTGGACTATACTTGCCCTGATTGTGGCCCGAGAAAAGGAACTCTGGAAGTCGTTTACGATTACGAATCTTCGGGAAAAGAATTTCGAGAGAAAGTTAAAGGTTCGTTCGCTGAGGATATTAAGAATTACTCTCCACTACTGCCGATAGATAACCTGGAAAACTTGCCCCCGCTTGAGGTAGGAGGGACACCGCTCTACCCGTTTCACGAGTTAACCGATAAGGTAAACGAGGTCTGGATTAAGGACGACAGTGGAAATCCGACCGCATCTTACAAGGACCGAGCAACCATGCTGGCAGTCGCTGCGGCTCGGGAAAAGGGAATAGACACTATAACCTGTGCCTCCACCGGCAACGCGGCAAGTTCACTTGCTGGTCTTGGGGCAGCATCCGGTATGGAGACAATAATTTTCGTACCGAAATCGGCGCCGGAAGCCAAGATCACCCAGCTGCTTGTCTACGGCGCTAACGTTTTTGCCGTAGACGCCAGCTACGATGAGGCTTACGACCTCGCTCTCAAAGCCGCGGAAAAGTACGGCTGGTACAACCGTTCTGCCGCAATTCATCCTTATCTCGTGGAAGGCAAGAAGACTGGTGGACTGGAAATGGCCGACCAGCTGGACTGGGAACCACCTGACAGGGTGTTCGTTTCGGTCGGCGACGGTTCGATAGTTAGCGGACTCTCCAAGGGGTTTAAGGAATTGACCCGCATTGGCATGATAGACGACCCCCCGAAAGTTATTGGCGTTCAGGCAGAAGGAGCTGATACCATAGCTTCAACGTTCGCCGACTACACCGGTGGGGACGTTGAACTACAGGAACAAAAAGCCAGTACCATGGCCGACAGCATAGCAGTGGGTAAACCACGGGACTTAGTTAAAGCCGTAAAGTACGTCTACGAAAATGGTGGCGAGTATATGACGGTAAGCGACGCTGAAATAACTTCGGGGCTAACGGAACTAGCCCAAAAGAGAGGGGTTTTCGCTGAACCCGCAGCTGCAGCCGCTTATGCGGGGTTTAAAAAAGCTCTTTCAGAAGGGAAGTTTAATGGTGATGAGAGCGTAGGCGTGTTTATAACTGGTAGTGGTCTAAAAGACGTCGACGCGGCAAAGAAAGGCGTAAACGATCCAAAGGAAATTCCACCGGAGCTATCGGCTGTAGATCGGGTACTGCAGCAAAGCCATTAGGTGATTTACGCTGTCCTGTACTCCAGATTATTCGATTCCACTATTTCAGGAAATTAAAAAACCTAGGCGGGATAAAAATGAATATAAAAGTAACCGTAAACGGAGAGGAATACGAGCGCGAAGTTAGGCCGGACCGCAGGTTGATCGATTTTTTGCGGGAGGATCTCGGTCTTACCGGAGTGAAGGAAGGGTGTGGTGTCGGCGAGTGCGGGTCCTGTACCGTGCTAATTGATGGGGAATCTCATCTATCCTGTCTTACCTATACCCCCCAGGTTAACGGTTCCGAAATTAAAACCATCGAAGGACTTGAGGAAGACGGACAGCTCCACCCTCTGCAAGAAGCTTTCGTGGAGACGGGTGGCGTTCAGTGCGGCTTCTGCACTCCCGGATTTATCATGGTCGGCCTGGAGCTTTTGGAAAAAAACCTTAATCCCTCCCGTCAGGAAATCCGAAAGTGGATCGAGGGGAATATCTGTCGCTGCACCGGGTATTCAAAAATAGTGGACGCCATCGAACTTGCCGGGAAAAAGTTGAGAGAAGAAGGAAAGAAGATTGAACTCTGAGACGACCGAACCGACAGCCATTTTACTTGCAGCTGGCAAAGCAGCTAGATACGGAAAGTTAAAACAGCTCGTAGAAGCCAAAGGGAAGACGCTAATTCGCCGGGCGATGGACTCGATAGCGCAGCTAAACTGGACTCACGATCCATTGCTGGTCCTCGGGTACCGGGCCGAAATGATCAAAGAGAGAGTTGACACTTCGGCTTTCCGGGTACTTGAAAATCCCAGTTGGGAAGCGGGAATGAGTTCTTCAGTTGAACTGAGTGTCAGATCTTCAGAAGCGGACACTTCCGGCTATCTTTTCTTTCTCGGAGATATGCCACTGGTACCGTCTTCGGTAATAGAAAGCGTTATCGAAAAGGCTGAAGAAGGCGCTTCAATTGTAGCTCCAGCTTATCATGGCCAGCGGGGTTTCCCGGTTTTTCTGGATCGAAGCTGGAAACACAAACTGCTTGAAGAGATATCCGGGGACCGAGGAGCCAGGAGGATAATTAACCAGAACCGGGAAAAAGTAAAGCTACTGGAAACTGACCACAGGGGGGTAGTGCTGGACGTGGACGATCAATCGGACCTCGAAGAAGTAGAGTTGTACCTTGAGAAGGAGGGAAAAGAAATTGGGATTTGAACTCCTTGTTCCAGAAAATAAAGATGAACTCTTTACCCTTATGGCCGAAAGTAATTACTACCTTCTAGCGGGTGGTACGGACCTCTTCGTAAAAATAGAAAAGGATTTGATCAATCCCGACCGGATACTCGACCTGACAAACGTGATAGAGGGCCCAAAACTGGAAGACAAAGCGGATAAAGTACGGATATCTGCCACGGCGACCCACGGGGAACTGGCCGGCTCACCACTCATAAATCGGGAATTTCCCCTTCTGGCCGAGTCGGCGGAATCGGTTGGCGGAGTGCAGTTAAGGAACATGGCCACCGTTGGAGGTAATATCTGCAACGCTTCCCCCTCAGCGGATACATTGATAGCTCTTTACGCTCTGGATGCCAGTT
Source organism: Candidatus Bipolaricaulota bacterium (assembly GCA_018334915.1). GTDB lineage: Bacteria > Bipolaricaulota > Bipolaricaulia > M55B111 > M55B111 > JAGXLP01. The sequence continues at coordinate 17,052 of JAGXLB010000014.1, read as the reverse complement.
TAAAATTGGAAAGCAGAAACGGAAGTCGAACCCTACCGATAGATGAATTCATTAAGAGCCCGGGAGAAACCGATTTAGGCCGGGGCGAATTTCTTAAGTCCATAACCATTCCCAAGCTCTCCGGCAACTATAGACACTTCTTTAACAAGGTTGGCCGCCGAAACGCGCTCGATATATCGGTCTGTTCCATGGGGTTTGTTCTTAAGGAAACGGATGGTAAGATAGAAGATATTCGTATCTCCTTCGGAGCCGTGGCACCGAAAATCGTTCGCCCTGATTCCGTTGAAAATTACTTAAAAGGAAAGAAGTTAACCCGGAAGGTATTACCGGAGGCCAAGGACCTGCTCAAAAATGAAATATCTCCGATAAGCGATATTAGGGGGTCGGCTGAATACCGCAAGCAGGTCGCAGTTAGAAGCCTCGAAGAAGTGGTCAACAGTTAGGTATTCATATCCGGCGTATTTTCGCCACAAGAGTACTTCGAGACTTTGAACTTAAAGACCCAGATCAGGAGGAAAGAATGAAATTAAATTACCTGATCAAAAACGGTTCTATAGTTAGCAATGGGAGAATATTCGAAGGAGACGTCGGGGTTGTAAACGATAAAATTGCATTAATCGGGAACTCGGTTGAGCTAGAAGCAGACCACGTGTACGATGCAGCCGGCTGTTACGTTACACCTGGATTCATTGACTCCCACACACACATGCAATTACCAGTTTCCGGTACAGTTTCTTCTGACGATTTTTTCAGCGGCGGCAGGGCTGCTGCCTGGGGTGGCGTAACTACGATTATCGACTTCACCACGCCGGGACCGGGCCAGGGTCTTGTCTCTGGAATAATGGCGAGAAAGGAAGAGGCCAGACTGTGTCCGATCGACTACTCCCTTCATGGAACGTTTTACGGATACGACGGTGTTGAGCCGGAAGACCTTCAGGAAGCAATAGAGATGGGGGTAACATCTTTTAAATTCTTCACTGCCTACGGAGAATCGAACAGGCGTACTCCAGACGGGGAGCTTTTTCAGGCTCTAAAGGAAATAGGAGGGCTCGGCGGCCTGGCAATGGTACACTGCGAAAACGATGAAATTATCGCAAAAAAGCGTGAGGACTTGATATCGAAGGAGAAGAAATCAATAGAACACCATCCCGCTAGCCGGCCGGACTACTCGGAATCTACCGCAGTTGGTAAGGTCGTACACCTGGCAAAAGTAGCCGGAAGTTGTTTACATCTGGCCCACCTGACCACTAAAGAAAGTATAAATTTGCTGAAACGTGGCAAGGAACTAGGAATTGACCTCTCCGGGGAAACCTGCCCTCAGTATCTACTGTTAACGGAAGACTGTTACGAGGAGAAAAACGGGCACCGGTACGCTGCCACTCCTCCACTCAGGCTTGACGAGGACCGGGAAGTCCTGTGGAACGCACTGGAATCAGGAGTACTCGATTCGGTGGCCACCGATCACTGTCCATTTCGCAATGAACAAAAAGACGAGTTCCAGGATAACTTTCTCGATATCCCTCAGGGTTTGCCGGGGGTAGAAACTCTCCCCTCCCTCTTGTTCACGGAAGGGGTTAAAGAAAATCACTTGTCAATCGAGCGGATGGTTGAATTGATTGCCGAAAAACCTGCCCGGAGGTTTGGACTATACCCGGAAAAGGGTAGTCTGACGGTGGGAACGGATGCCGATATAGTGGTTTTCGACCCGGAAGATTCCAGGAGGATCAATCCGGATAAGCTACATATGAACACCGATTTTAACCCGTTCGCAGGGAAAAGGACCTGCGGCTGGCCGCGCTACGTATTCCTGCGGGGAAAACCAGTCCTGCAGGATAATAAATTCGGGGGTAAAAAAGGTCAAGGTGAATGGGTCAATCGAAACAGGAAAAATCAATCGGGAGGAAATCATGGAGGACGTAATTGAGGACGTAAGAATTCGACTCAGAGAAAAAATCAAAGAGGAAGGTGAGGTCCTGGGAAAAGAGTTTCTCAAGGTCGACAGCTTCTTAAACCACAAGGTGGCACCATCACTGTTAAATGACGTCGGCAAGGCTATCTGCGAGAAGTTCCAAAAACTGGGAGTAACAAAAGTGCTGACGGCAGAAGCAGCCGGAAACATAATCGCCTATACGACAGCGGCAAACCTGAATAAAGAGGAGACCAACGTCGAAGTAGTCTACGCAAAGAAAGGAGTTCCCTCCACAATGAGCGGGGAAGAAATCAGGACAATTCGGTCCCCGACGAAGAAAAACAAAACCACGCTCGCCGTATCAGGCGACTACTTTGACCAGGATGATCGGGTACTCATAGTAGACGATTTCCTTTTCACCGGAAGAACCGCAGGTACTCTATCGGAGATAATGGATGCACTTTCTGTCACCGTCGTCGGATACGGTTTCGTAATCCGAAAATTGGGATCAGGCGGATACGAACGCTTGAGCAAAGAGGGTAAACCGATCTTTTCCCTGATTGAGATAGAATCCATGAACCCGGAGACCGGTGATATATCTTTCTCTAACTGACTTACGCTTCACTTTTTCTTTAAATCAACCAGTTCCAGGCCAACAATATACTTCATTAGCCCGTTTTTAACCACAGTTAAAAGTTATTTGAATTGCCTGCTTATAACCTTTAAGATGAATTCATTATTAATTAGATGATATTATTATTTAAGCCAAATAAGCGGGTGTACATTCATGAACAAAAGAAAGACAGACGTAAAAAATAATTTAGCTTACTTTCTGCTTTTACTCTTTTTGGTTCTTCCGTTAACAATCAGCAGCCAGCCCGCTTCAGCGCAGGGCGCTCTGGAAAGCCTTAATTCAACGGAAACAGGGGTCTTTGCCCGGGGAGAACTTGCATACGTCAGTGATGGAAAAGACCTGGGCTCAGAGACTTACAAGCTGATAAAACGGGATTCAGGTGAGATAGTTCTCATTTCCGAAGGAGTAGTAACTCCACCAATCCCAATACCTTTTATAACCCCCAAGATAAAGTTCGACCAGGAAATAACCGTGGCAGGTGATTTTACCCCTCGGTCGCTCAAGTTAAATTACGACGGACCCCTGGGTATAGGAAGCGACAAAATAAGGGCCACGGTCCAAGATGGACAAATCGACGCCGATCTAGGTGGAGAAAAGAAGGAAGCAAGACTGGAACCAGTTGACTCTTTTTTTCAGGGAACAGCTGGTTCCCAAGCCATTACCGCACTGATTCTCGAGAACATGGACGATCTAGGGGAGATAATCGAGATACGTACTGGTGGAACAGGTCCACAGAGCGGGGACGAAGATAGGCTAAAAGCATACCTTGTATTAAATAGAAAAGAGAGTCAAGAACTTGAAATCAACGGGATCCCAAAAGTCGTGGATAGGTTCGTTTTAAACGACCCGGAATCCGGCGTGGACAAAGTGATTCTGGCAGATGGGGGTACTTTTATCGCTTATCTAAGGCTGGGTGGAGAAAATTCATTCTACGTCTACCGGAGCGACTTGCTGGGAGAAGACTACGTATTTTGATCAGCACAAACTCCATTATTCGCCACTAACCGATAATTTCCTGGTCATTAACGTCAACTAACCCCCTATCCGTCAATCTGAGCTCGGGGATAACTGCCAGCGCAAGACTGGTAAGGATCATCATTGGCTTGGGCAGGTCAGGCTCGAGCTCGTCGACCGCTTCCTGAACTTCCCTTAAAGAATTAGCGACTTCTCGGGAGCTGTCGCTGCTCATTAGCCCCGCTATCGGTAGGTTTACCGAAGCTACGACTTCTCCGCCCTTTGCTACGGCCTGACCACCGCCTATTTCTTCTAGATGCCGGGCGACTGTGGCCATGTTCTCTTCGTCGCTGCCCAGTACTATCATATTATGGTTATCGTGGGCAACTGTGGATGCCATTGCGCCGCCCTCAACTCCGAAACCATGAACCAACCCCCTCCCGACGTTTCCCGTAGACCTGTGGCGTTCTATAACCGCACATCTGTTTAGACTGGATTCATCTCCTCCGTACTCCGATAGGTCAAGTTTTTCAGTTATAATATCTCTCTTATGAACTCGGATGGCTAATTCCTTTTCCCGGTCCTTAAGGATAAAGATCTCAGGAGTTATCTCGCGGGAAATTTCGATAGTATCAGTTAACCCCGAAGGCTGAGGATCCGGCCAGTCCACATCGTCAACTGGTTTACCACCAACCAGAGTATCTTCGATCTCCATGGTGTGAAGATCACTTACCAGGTTAATATCAGCTCTCCTCCCGGGAGAAATCGAACCGAGCTCGTTATCCAGTCCGAACCTCGTTGCGGGGTTCAGAGTAGCCATCCTGATAGCATGTAGCGGGTCCAGTCCCTCCTGTACACCCCTTCTAATCACGTGGTCCACCCCGCCTTCTTCTATTAAGTCAATGGGGTCCCTATCATCCGTGACGAGGCAGAAACGAGTTGGGGAAAGATCAGTCTCCGTAAGGGATCGAACAACCTCTGTTAAATCGGCCCACCCGGAACCTTCTCTGATCATGGTCCAGAAGCCCTTACGGGCTCTTTCAATTCCCTCTTCCTTGCTTATCCCTTCGTGGTCCGAATCTATACCCATCGACCCGTAACTGTCCAGTTTTCTCTCCATGAGACCGCTAGCGTGCCCCTCAATTGGAAGGCCGTGTTCCCTGGCCAGCTTGAGCTTCTCTATCGTCCTTTCGTCTCTGTTAAGCACTCCGGGATAGTTCATCATCTCTCCAAGTGCGGCAGTACCGTCCCAGCCGAGCGCTTCATTAATTTCCTCAAGGCCTAATTCCGCCCCAGTAGTTTCTAATTCGGGCGAACTTGCAGGCACGCAGGACGGCACGGTCAGATAACCGTTTACAGGACTTCTCATCATCTCCTCGTACATCCATCTCACGCCTTCTAACCCAGACACGTTTGCTATCTCGTGCGGATCGTAAAAGACCGTCGTTACTCCCTTACTCGCCATTAGTTGAGAAAAACTTGCCGGAGCCAGCATGGAACTCTCAATATGAAGGTGAGCATCGATGAATCCCGGTGTGATGTAAGTACCGCTCGCGTCGATAACCCGGGTAGAGTTCCCAACGAACTCGTTGAGTTCTTCCGAAACGGCACCAATACGACCGTTCTTTATCGCCAGGTCCCGATCGAGAACCTCGTCAGTCAGCACGTTTACTAGGGACCCGTTTTTAATCACGGTATCGGCTGGTTCGTCGCCACGTAGCATGGAAACCAGGCTCAATCTATCGGGATAACCCGTAAGGCTTTTTTTCATGTACAGAAGGATCCTCCTCACATTTTTTTGAAAGATTTATTTTAAGTAGGTTATCCGACTTATCGTTAATTGTCCAGCTTCCGTTAAAAATCCGCTGTTAAAATAAATACCCCCCTGAAACAGGGGGGGTTAGGAACTGCGATGCTTATGGTACTTTTTTCCAGGTTAAAAATTACCGCCCATAGTTAAGGCCATAAGTGCCTTCTGCAGGTGTAACCTGTTTTCAGCTTGATCGTAGACGAATGAAAGTTCCGGGTCGTCCATGATCTCGTCTTCCACCTCGTTACCGCGGTCCACCGGCATACAGTGTAGCAGGTACCCGGGGTCGCCCAGCTCTTCCTGTTTTTCCTTGGTATACTTCCAGTCCTCGTGCTGGCCGGCCATTTCGATTTCCTTCTCCTTGCCTATTTCATACCTGTCCGGGCTCATCCAGTTCCGCGGGTAAACGATATCGGCGTCTTCAACAGCTTCTTCCATGTCGTTCGTGACGGAAAACGAACCACCCGATTTCTTCGCGTTTTCCTCGGTCATATCCAGAACGTCGGGATCCAGTTCGTATCCTTCCGGATGGGCCAGGCTGACGTCCATACCGAACAGGGCAGAGGTCAGGATATTCGACTGAATCGAACCCCAGGACCGAACCCACGGCGAGTAGGCCCAGGTAACGGCGATCTTCTTGTCTTTAAGATCTCCGACCTTTTCCTGCATCGTCATGACGTCCGTCATCGACTGACAGGGATGGTAGATGTCCGAGGCCATGTTTATTATCGGTACCGTGGAGTACTTACCCATCTCGTACATAATCTCTGTACCCTGCCCGTAGTAATTTACCTTGTCCTCAAGAATTCTTACGCCGACCCCTTCGGCGTACCGACCCATGACTCTGGTTGTATCCTTGATCGATTCGCCTCCACCCGGTTCCCTGTCGAGGGAGATCCGCATAGTCTCCGGTGCGAGGAACTGGGAATGACCGCCAAGTTGACTCATTCCCGCCTCGAAAGACTGCCTCGTCCTGGTAGAAGAATTGAAGAAGAGCATCATGAAGGTATCGTTTTCAAGTATATCCGGCTCTTCCCCGCTGTAATACCTGCTCTTCAGGTCATTGGCCACCCGAAGTAGGATATCCAGCTCCTCCTTGGTCCAGTCCTTTACACTTATCATGTCCTTACCCTTTAAGTCATGCCAGCTCATGTTTACCTCCTACGATAAAAGCAGGCTTAACAGGCCTTTCTGAGCGTGAAGCCTGTTTCCGGCTTCCTGAAAGACCACCGAATTCGGACCGTCTATGACTTCGTCGGTAACCTCCATTCCACGATCGGCAGGGAGGCAGTGCATGTAATAGGCATCGTTGGTGAGTGCCATCTTATCTCGAGTAGTGATCCAGTCCTTATTATCTTCGAAGACTTCCCTGGCTTTATCCAGATCGGCAGTCGAGCCATCAGTCGGCTGGAGTGTCCAGGATTTCGGATAAACGACGTCGGCATCGGCGAAACCTTCCTCCATGTCGTGGACTATTTCGAAATCGCCACCGTGTTTCTTAGCGCGCTTTTCAGTGGCGTCAAGAACGTCAGAATCGAGATCCAGTCCTTCCGGATGGGCTAGCGTTACATCCATTCCCATGGTTGCGGCGCTAATTACGGCGGACTGTGGCACGGAGAGCGGTTTCTCGACCGAACCAGAATAGGCCCAGCTCATTGTAAATTTCTTACCGGAAAGATCCTTACCCATCTTCTCCTGCATTGTCATGACATCGGCAAGAGCCTGACAGGGATGGTAGCCGTCGTCCTCCATGTTGATTATCGGAACCGAACCCCAACTGGCAAACTCCTGCAGGATTTTATAACCCTTGCCGTATTGCCAGTCCGTTTTATCACCGTAAATCCGGATCGAAATTGCGTCCCCCATTTCTGATAGGACTCGGGCCACGTCGCTAACTCTTTCCGTGGAATAAGCTTCCTCTTCTCCTTCCAGTGCCGGGGTATATACTGCACCGGGCTGGAGAAAGTGTGCGTGCCCCCCGAGCTGAGTCATCCCTGCCTCGAAAGAATTTCTCGTTCTTAGCGAAGTATTATAAAAAAGCATGAACAGGGATTTGGCGGGAAGGACGTTGGTCTGTTTCTCCCCCCTGATCTGCCTGCGTTTCAGATCGTGTGCGGCTTCCAGGATCGCGTCGATTTCGTCTCTTTCGAAGTCCAACCAACTTATAAAGTCCTCACCATTCAATTGAGTGTTCGACATGTTTTTTCCTCCTTTTTATTCTGATGTGATTATAGTTCCTGTATTTCCATCCAGTGCTTCCAGGGCTTTCTCCAGCGAAGTTATGACAGCTTTTTCTCCGCCCTGCCTTACAAATTCTGTTCCGGCCTCTATCTTTGGCTTCATCGAACCCCGGGCAAAGTGGCCTTCTTCCAGGTAAGCTTCGGCTTCGTCTACCGTTACTCCTCCAAGCGCTTCCTCATCAGGCTGATTGTAGTTCAGATAGGCGAATTCCACGTCTGTAAGAATAACCAGCACTTCGGCACCAACATCCTCAGCGAGCTGCTCGGTTGCCAGGTCTTTATCAATAACGGCTTCGCGACCGACGAGTGCATTGTCTTCCTTAACAACGGGTATACCACCACCGCCGGAAGCAATTACCACGGTACCCGCAGATACCAGCTGTACAATCGGCTCCTTTTCAATAATCTCTTTCGGTTTGGGGGAGGGCACGACCCGCCTGTAACCCCGACCGGCGTCCTCTATCATGTCGTAGTTTTTCTCCTCTTCCAGCCTTTCCGCTTTTTCTTTTGAATAGAAAGGTCCGACCGGTTTGGACGGATCTTCGAAGGCTGGGTCATCTGCCTCAACCAAAGTTTGAGTTAAGACTGTGGATACGGGTATATCCCCCCGGCCATTCTTATTGAAAACGTTATCCAGACTCTGAGCGAACATGTATCCGATTAAACCCTGGCTTTCCGCCCCGCAAACGTCCAGCGGTTGAGAAGGAACCTCGTCCTTAGCTATTTCGTTCTGGAGTAAGATGTTCCCCACCTGAGGCCCATTTCCGTGCGAGAGAACGATCTTGTACTCACCGGACAAAACCATCTCTGCCAGCTGCTTAGTCGTCTCATTTACGTTCTCAATCTGTTCTTCTGCTGTCCCTTCCTGTCCTGGCTTCAAAATCGCATTTCCCCCTAACGCTACAACCGTTAGAGTCTTTTCGTTACTTTCCATGTTTTCCTCCCTATTGGAGTAATTATTGGTCGTCTTTCTCCAGGGCGCTTTCCATCAGCTCCCAGTGTCTGGAAATGCAATCCTTTGCCTTTTCCAGGTCCTTGTCCTTTATGGCCCCGTAAAGCTCTTGATGAGTGTTGAAACAGCGCTTGATCCTGGAATCGTCAACCAGATAGTACTTGTGTGTTAACTCTCTATACAGCGAATCTTTTATAGTGGCGAGCAGGGGCTGGGCAGCTTCAACTACCAGTGGGTTGCCGGTCAACTTTACAAGTGCCTTGTGAAAATCGTGATCGGCATCCATATAATCCTCGTATTCCTTTTCGGTTGAATGTTCCTTCATCCGGCTTAATGCTTCTTCAACTGCCTCAAAATGACTGTCCTCAAAATTATTGATTGCTATTCCCAGCATAGTGTTTTCCAGGAACTTACGAGCCTCGATAATCTGCATGTGGCTCGCCTCTTTTTCCATCAGGGAAAGATCGGGGGAGACGAGTTTACTTTCGAGTATCGATTCGCTCACGTAAGTTCCAGACCCTGTCCTGGTATCAACAATCTCGAGGGCCTGAAGTCCGCTCAGAGCTTCCCTCACTGACGGTCGACTAACGCCCATCTTCTCAGCAAGATTGTGCTCGGAGGGCAGTTTATCCCCGGGCCCCAGGTCGCCCTTCTCGATTAGCTCGATTATCTGTTCCGCTACCTTGACGCTCTTTTTTCTTGAAGGCTGAATTTCATTGAACTTATCCATCCGTTTATTCACCCGGTAAAAACCGTTCAACTATTTTACAGAGATCAGCAATAGAACTCTTCCCAGCAGATTTTGTTCTACTGCGTCTGCTTCTTTTCCGACTTCAATTCCGCCAGTAATCCTGTCTTCTCGTTGAACTCTTCGATCCGACGGTCGATTTGGTCGACCTGACCGTGGATCTCGTCCCAGTAGTTCGACCAGTCGTACCACTGTGCGTCCAACTCTTCGGTTTTCTTACCCTGCTGTTCGATCCAGGTATAGTATTTCAGGTTGTGGACCCTCTTTTTCTCGTAATAAGTCAATTCTTCCATGCTATCAGTGGTTACTCCTCTGATAAACTGGTGATAGTCCTTGATCGCGTCTTCCCTTGTATAACCCCCGTGTTCTTTTCTCATCTCTCCCAGCCGGGAATCGTAGAGTTCCATCGAATCGGTGAAGACCGTCATGATTACGTCATCCTCGTCAAGCTCGTAATACTTGGCGTACTTGATTGCCGAGGTCATGTTGGCCACGGACGAGATCCCCATCAGTGGAAGCTTCTCGACTGTCTCTGTCGGTACACCCTGGTCTTCCAGGTATTCCTGACCGGCTGGCTCGTTAAAGAGCCTGATTAAATTCATCGAGTTCGAATCGTCTATATCGATGATCATATCAGTGTTTCGTACGTTATGAATCCAGGGAACATGCTTGTCACCTATACCTTCTATTCTATGTCCCCCGTACCCATTCCGTAGCAGTGTCGGACACTGAAGCGCCTCTCCTACTGCTAACCTCGAGTTGGGAAATTGTTCCTTCAGGTAATCTCCACAACCCATTGTACCGGAAGAGCCTGAAGTAAGAACGACTCCGGAGTAATTAGAACCGGGCGTAAGCTCTGCCTCAAGCACTTCCTCCATAGCCTCACCGGTTACCTCGTAGTGCCAGAGGTGGTTACCAAATTCGTCAAACTGGTTGAATATGACTATATCGTCCCTGGTTTCCTTCAGCTCTCGACACTTTTCGAATATCTCCCTGACGTTGCTCTCACAGCCAGGAGTTGCAATTACCTCGCCCGCGACCTTGGAGAGCCAGTCAAACCTCTCCTGGCTCATTTCCTCCGGCAGGATCGCCACGGATTCACAGGCTAAAAGTTCGGCATCGTATGCTCCACCCCGGCAGTAATTTCCAGTAGAAGGCCAAACCGCTTTCTGGAATGTGGGATCGAATTGACCGGTGGTTAACCTTGGAACAAGACAGCCAAACGTGGCCCCGACCTTATGAGACCCTGTAGGAAACCACTTCCCGACAAGGGCAATTATCCTGGCATCCACTCCGGTAAGCTCCGAGGGTAATTCCATGTAATTTACGCCATCGTACAGGCCACCGTGCTTTTTAGGCTCGTTTTTCCAGGTAATTCTAAACAGGTTTCGAGAATCGATATCCCAGAGCCCGACGTCCCCCAGCTCGTCCTTGACTACCTCCGGGACGAGTTCAGGATTTTTCTGCTGTTCCAGAGTAGGAATTATGATGTCCCTTTCCCTTGCCCGCTCTACCGTGCTTTTCAACTGGTCTTTATCCATCGATAAATCTATAATCGGTAACACCTCTTCTGCTATTGGTTAAGTTGAGATAGTTCTCCTCCAACATAACTTGTTACCACAAAAATTTTTCTGGCCGCCAAGACAAATAGCTATAAAATCGCCCGATCATCCTACTAATTGGACTTCATTTGCGTTACCAAAAAACTTCTCCTTGAACCGATCCAACGCTGTCTTTATGCAGTCAACCTATTTGTCTTAACTAAACTACCTAAAATATTCTGCTTAAATTAAAACCGTGTAAACAGGTCCAAACACTTACTTAAGGTCGAAAAAACTTGAAAAAGTATTGATCGTATCTGTTAAAGAATCTACTGTGACGTACTCATCAGGCTGGTGGGCCATCTCGATTTTACCCAGCCCACAAATCATCAAAGGAGTTCGAAGCTGGGGTAACAGTGCAGAAGCATCAGTACAATAAGGAACTACCCCTGCGGCCAGTTCTTCTGGAGACTTCCCCCTCCCGTCGGCAGTTTGCAGGAATCTTATTATATTGTCTTCATCAAATTCAGAAACAATCGGTTTCTGATAAGTTGTAACAGTGGTCTCAAAATCACCACCGTATTTTTGACTATTCCTTTACCGAGCCTCTCTATAGTTTTCACTGCAAGATCTTTATGATCTTCTTTATCTCTTCCTGCAAATCAGTTTCTCTAAAAATTACATCACCTATACGTTACCTCGTAATATTCCAACACGTAAACAAAATATCTTCTTACACCATAAAAACTTTGCCAAACGTTATTTTTAAAATCACAAATTTTAACTATACTACCACCGGAATAAAAATTTGTCAAGCAGATTAACAGAAATTTATTTCAAAGCCTTCAATTAAGATAAGTTACTTGCCTATTTTGCATCCCATCCACCAAACTTGCCCGGGGAATAAGTTACTCTTTATCCCTCATTTGTTAGAGGCCAAGAGCCAACAAAACCCAAAGCAATAAAAAGTTCAATGTGGTATTATCAGTTAAAAATTCTGGTTCACCCCAGCTCTGAGTCAAACCTCGAAGGGGTAAAGATAATGAAAAATCACGTATTAAAAGGGAAGGCTTAGTTATTCGTGAGGATTGTCTAAAGCCGTAGCAACCTGAAGTTATTTTTCTAAGTAAGTTCTGAGAGTTCTCTGCTGGCGTGGAAAGAGTTGCAGCTGGACTGAGCCAGGCACTATTTATTTTTCTCTACTCGGAAAATATCTGTAAAGCAAATTTACATTTACTTTTACAATTGAAACTTTCGCATACAATTTTCAAAACGAATACTTCATTCTGGATTACCAATAATCAAATTAATAATCCAAAAATTTATATAAACTCAGTTCTTTCACCATCCCCGCACATCACTGTTTTTTCCTCCTATGCCTACTAGCTCTTACAGCGCAACTGATTTAACCTTAAAATCCTACCAGTAGAAAAAATCCCGGCAGCCAGGTAAAGGGCAGGAGGTTCGAACTAAAAAATTTAGTGATTTCTTGTGGCCTTCACCTTACTTCCGAATAGTGGTGAAAGGACTGAGATAAAAATAAAATTACCCAATTTACAGAGTTAATTATAGCGGTTATTTCAATCAATATAATTCAATAATATCCTCTCCGGAGTCGCCGGATAATGGTGTATCCTACTACCAATCGCGTCACTTACGGCGTTGATTACCGCCGCGTGAGAGGCCATAAGCGGGACTTCACCCAGACCCTTCGCCCCATAAGGACCTTCCGGGTAATCAGCTTCCACAAAGTCAACGATTAGATTGTCAGGTACGTCCTGCGAAGTCGGCATCAGGTAGTTGGTGAAGTCGGGGTCCGGAAAACGACCATCTTTTTCGGCCAGGTCCTCCATCAGGGCGTAGCCGATTCCCTGCGCCACTCCCCCCTCCACCTGACCTGCTGCAGTGGTCGGGTTTATGATTTTCCCGGAATCGTGCACGGCTACGAACTTTGTAACTCTGGCCTGGCCAGTAACACTATCTATCTTAACCTCGCTGATGTGAGTTGCATAGGAATAAACGAAGTAAGCATCTCCCTGGTTTTTCTCGGGTTCCCAGTTTTTCATACCTTTTTCGGCCCAGCCTTCTGCGGCAGGCTCAACGTTTTCAGTCCACATCTCCCCTGCTACATCTTTCAACTCAACTCTGTTAGAACCATCCGAACGATCCACTATATAACCGTTCTCGAAATAAACTCCGGAACAGTCCAGGGTTTGCCGGGCAACGGAGCTTATCCTCTTTTTCAGGGTTTCCGTCGCATCAATTATCGCGTTTCCGGCCATTGTGGTTGTTCTTGAAGCGACTGTGGGACCGCTGTCCGGAACCCTTGATGTGTCTACTTCAGTTAAACTAACTTCTTCAACATCTACCCCTATAGCGTCGGCGGCAATCTGAGCCAGTACGGTCTCCATCCCCTGTCCCATCTCCGTGTTACCTACGGACACTGTAAGCGTGCCGTCGACTTCCAGTTTAACGTAAGCACCAGCTTTTTCCAGAAAAGGTGCAGAAGCACTCATGCCAACACCGTACATTACGGTCGAAAGACCGATACCCTTTTTGACCTTTTCGTGGGACCTGTTCCACTCTTCGTAGTTTTTCCTGGTTTTTTTCCAGTTGGAAAGTTCCTTCGCTCTGTGCAAAGTCTTTTCCAGTCCAACGCTACTCTCGAGCTTTTGATTTGTAGCCGTTCTATCTCCAGTTCTAAGTATATTAAGCTCTCTCACCTGGCCTGGCGACTTTCCTACTTTTTTGGCAAGTAAATCCATCTGGGATTCGTGAGGAAATATTACCTGAGGACTTCCAAACCCCCTAAATGCCCCGTTTGGTACTTTGTTGGTTGCTATACTTCGAGCAATTATTTTTACGTTCGGGATGGAATAAGGTCCGGCGGTATGGACGAGTGATCTAAACAGAACGGCCGGTGACAGTGTCTGATAGGCTCCACAGTCTATAAATACTTCAGCTTTTACTCCCCGGATATTTCCTTTCTGGTTAGCCGCAGTTTTATAACTAACTACCGAAGGATGGCGCTTGCTCGTTGCCTCAATATCTTCCCTTCGGTCGTAAGTCAATTTTACTGGTTTGCCCGAATTGTGGGCGAGCAGAGCGGCAAGTACTCCCACCTGAGACGGAACGTCTTCTTTGCCTCCAAAAGCACCACCAGTTTCTAGCTGAACCACCCTGACCTTACTTACATCGTATCCAAGGGCGGTGGATACGGCGTTCTGAACGTAGAAAGGACATTGCATCGTTCCTCGTATTTCCATCTTACCCCGAGATCTGGGAATTGCCGTCATTCCCTGTGGTTCGATATAACCGTGTTCCTGGTGTCCGGTCCTGTATTCGTTCTCAACTACTACAGGTGCTTCCTCCAGGGCCGCGTCAATATCTCCCTTTTCAAGAACCTGAGTCTCGAAGACGTTTCCCTCTTCACTAACCTCCTCCCGCGCAACCCGGGGACTATCTTCCCGAGCGGCTTCGAGGGGGTCAAATACGGCATCGGTCTCCTGATATTCGACTTCAACTGCTTCCACTGCCCGCTCGGCAATTTTTCTCTCGGTGGCGGCAACCAGCGTAACCGGTTCGCCGATATAACGGACCGTCTCTGAAGCCAGTGCCGGCATATCGTCTTCTATGATCGGAACGAGATTTCTTCCCGGAATTTTTTCCGCTGTAACGATGGATTTAACGCCTTTAATCCCTTGGGCCTTCGAGGTGTTTATGTCTTTGATCTTTCCGCTCGAAATAGAACTGCGAACGACTCCGGCGTACAGTAAGCCCTGCGGCTTGAAGTCGTCGGCGTAAACCGCCTTTCCGGTTACTTTATCTACCGCATCAACCCTAGTCTGGTCTGTGCCGACCGATCCAGATTCATTTTTCGTTCTTCTACCTTTCTCATTCATATTCTCCATTTTTCCCCCAGGTTTACTGGTTAACTGGATAAATACAGACATTCATACAACAATAGCAGACAAAACTCCCACGCTCCAGCGAGCGTCAATAATTAAACTCTACTAATTCTGGTAAATATGTCGATGATGCTCAACTTATTCCAGTATTATCAAATTTAATAACAAACACTTTATTTTTAAGGTAGCCTTTTATAGTAGAATATTGCCTATTGCTGACCGTTCGACAAAACCGCAGGCGATTTCTCCGGCATGGAAATCGCTCTTTCAGCAGTCTGAACGACGGATATCGGCCTCGTGCTTCACCCTTTATTTCTTTTGAAGACAAAAAGGGCTCCGGACCGAAAAATTCCAGCGACGCGGCGCGTATGTCTGACCGAGCCAGCCTGAAGGTCTAACCTACCGGTCCGGTAGGGGCCGATATCTGACTAAAGCAGCGCGGGCTCCATTGCCCGCGCGGAAGTTCTTCATCGAGACTATCGGCCGGGCGTGGGAGCCCGGCCTGCTTCTTTAAGAGTAAAGAGATCGCTTGAATCGCGCTCTCCCCGCCGACAGGGCGGTGTATTCTCCGTAAGTCAATAAAACCGGGCAGCTATCTCGTTCTGTTCTTCTACGTATTCAAGTAACTCCCGATTACATAACTTCCCGTCTTCAACCAGTACCTCTCCGTTGACCATGTTAAAATCGACACCCTTAGTGTCGCACATCAACAAAGCGGAAACTGGGTCGGATAATCCCCCGGCGTACTCGAGTCTATTCAGATCAACCATAACTAAATCAGCAGCTTTTCCCGGTTCAATTGAACCCAGTTCGTCCTCTCTCCCCAAAGCCCTCGCCCCTCCTATAGTTCCAAACCGCAGTACCTCTCGAGGAGTGATAGAGTCCGCCCCGTACTTCACCCGTTGAAGCAGCAGAGCCTGGCGCAATTCTTTTATCATGTTCGAAGTATCGTTGCTCGCCGACCCATCGACTGCCATGCTGACGTCTATGTCAGTATCTTTCATCTTAACCACGGGAGCGATGCCCGAGCCAAGCCTCATATTCGACGACGGGCAATGAGACATACCAACTCTGGCGCTGGATAGACTTTCTATCTCACTCTCGTTGACGTGTACTACGTGAGCAAACCAGACTCTATCCTTAAGCCAGCCCAGTTCTTCCATGTAGTCAACCGGTCTCATGCCAACTTCGTCCATACAAAATTCCGTCTCGTCCTCGGTCTCCGCCAGATGAGTATGTAAAGCTAGCTCCTCTTCTTCGGCCATCTCGGCGGTTTTCCTCATTATCTCGTCGGTCACGGAAAAAGGAGAACAGGGTGCCAGCGCTACTTTGGTCATCGCAAACTTATCCCGGTTGTGAAACTCCCCGATAACCCGTCGGTATTCTCGGATTATCTCTTCTTCCGTTTGCACAGTCTCTTTTGGCGGCAATCCCCCATCTTCTTTCGAGAGAGACATACTTCCCCTGGTCGGATGAAACCGGATCCCGACCTGTCTCGCCGCCTCGACTTCGGCATCAAAAATATCGTTCTTTCCTTCCGGAAAGAGATAGAGATGGTCACTGGTGGTAGTAGCGCCGCTCAGAAGAAGCTCTGCCACACCTACGACCGTACTGACATAAATTGCCCGCCTGTCTACTTTAGCCCAACGGTCGTAAAGCTCTGTCAGCCAGGTAAATAGTTTGGCGTTGTTTACTTCCTTGAAGTTCCGGAACAACGTCTGGAAGAGGTGGTGATGGGTATTCACCAAACCGGGTATCATTATTTTGCCCTCTCCGTCGATAACCCGATCCGGTTCCGGGCCCTGATAGGGAGAAACTCCAACCTCTTCTATTTCATTATCCTTGACCAAAACGTAACCGTCGTCCAGTTCCCGACCCTCCGGGTCGGCCGTAAATACCGTACCTACGTTCTCTATTAATTTTAATTTACTCATTGGTTATCAAGGAGGATAGTAATCGTGCCGGTTGGTTTTTGCAACTGAAATTCAGTTTATATTTCCATTCGCAGCATCCTCGAACGATATTTGACAAATTCGAGGAACTTTGTTATTTTAATGATAGCGCTTTCATGTCCTTTATACAGGAATTTAACGAATAACTACTAAGCTAGGGTGGAAACGATATTTTCAACAAAGATAGCAAAAGGAGGTAATCTTGGCTGATACGCTTGATCAGGTAGCAGAGATCGCTGGAGTGTCACGTGCTACTGTATCACGGGTCATAAATAACAGTCAGAATGTCAGTAAGAGCACGGAGGAAAAAGTACAGAGGGCCATCGAGCAATCCGGCTACAAACCCCACGCGGTAGCAAGAAGTCTGGCAAAAAAGAAAACTGGTATTATAGGGCTAGTCATTC
>JAGXLB010000117.1 GCA_018334915.1 Candidatus Bipolaricaulota bacterium | reverse complement strand
ATCAATCTACAAAACAGAAAATATGGAGGGAATAGAAAAGTACCACCTAATCCAGATTGCCCTCAAGGCCAATAATATCCTGGACCATGTCGAAAACGCGGCCAACTTCATCCGGATTATGACCAACCGATAACACGCCCGGTCCTCTCCGGAAATTAAAATGATAGCTTTATTGATCGTCGCGGGTTTCTACGTGGGCTGGAACATCGGGGCTAACGACACCGCCAATTGTATTGGAACTCCGGTGGGCTCAAAACTAATTTCTTACCGCAAGATGGTCTATCTCTTGGCAATCTTCGTGGTCCTGGGAGCCCTTCTTCAAAGCCATAACGTAATGAAAACTATTGGAGAAGGGGTGGTCGACAACCCACTTAATCTGACAGCCGTCCTAACCGCCATGCTATCTGCGGGCGTATTCGTTACATTAGCAACGTTTTTCAAAGTTCCCGTCTCGACATCACAGGCTATAGTGGGCGGGATAGTAGGTGCGGGACTTTCCATGGGGAACGCTGTGAACTTCGCAAAAGTAGCTACCATTGGGGAAGTCTGGATAATATTTCCTCCGCTCACTGCACTGATGAGCTTTACCCTTTACCATATTCTCACATTTTTCCTAAAACGGGTAAAAATGGTGACTTTCTGGGACAAGCTGCTTAGTTACCTCGTGATTATATCGGGCGCGTACGTGGCGTTTTCCCTCGGAGCGAACGACGTGGGTAACTCCGTGGGTCCCTTAACGGTACTGGGAATAAGTCAGTCCTGGCTGGCCTTACTGGGTGGCATCTCCCTTTCTATAGGTGTGCTTACCTACGGTCGAAGGGTAACAGAAACGGTGGGCAAAGGAATCACCTCATGGGACCGCTCTCCGCCGTAGCGGCGCAGACAGCTGCAGCTGTGGCAGTCCATTTCTTCTCTATAATCGGTATCCCCGTCTCTACATCGCAGGATATAGTTGGCGCAATCATTGGTGTAGGCCTCGTTAAAGGGGTAAGTACGGTAAGTCTTAGAAAAATAATCGAAATTGTGATTGGCTGGGTGGCTACACCCACCGCAGCCGCCCTGCTCGCGTTTTTGCTCTATAAAGGTCTGGAGCTAGCAATCTAGAGAGTTTTATACTCTTTTTTAATAGAGGGAAGATTTTAACAAGTTCTTCTCAAAAAGGGTGAGATTCGAGCTTCTGAAAATGACATTAGCGACGACTGCCTAACCATCGGAGTACAAAGTTTGAACACTCAAACTCTTAAATAATTGCAAATAACTAAGCTGACTCCGCAAAAATAGAGCATTTGGCTCGCGAAAAACATCAAACTTAAAAGACGTTACTGCCACAATAACCCCTCATGCGATCAATTCATAAAGTTACCAGTTATTAACTACACCATAACTCTCCCTTAATAATTTCAATACATTTGTTTCAAAGGTTAAGTTGAATGTTATCTTACTTATCTTTATTTATAAATAGTCTAAACACTGATAATGTTATAAGTTAGGGAAATATTACTTAAAAAGTGACTATTTCTGTTATTCGGAGATTTTCAGATTTATTTTCTCTGGCAACCGCGATAAATCCTCTAATACGTATGTTGGCTTAACGGAAGACTCTTTTAAGCCTTTAAGATCACTTACACCAGATAAAACTAATGCTGTTTTTATCCCGCTATCATTACCCATTTTTATGTCCGTCTCTAGCCTGTCTCCAACCATGAGGCACTCCTCTGGTTTAACTTCTAGTCTATCTAAGGCTGCCTTAACCATTAATTTAGAAGGCTTTCCTGCAATTTTCTCTACCCTTTTTCCGGTGACTCCTTCGATGGCCCCAATCATCCCCGCAGCATCCGGCACTTCTCCACCTTCAACCGGGCAGGTTCGATCCGGATTAGTTGCAACGAAACTTGCGCCGTTCATAATGGCTTCGTAGGCTATCTGGAGCTTGTCATAATGAAAATCTCTATCGAAGCTTGCTATGACATAATCTATCCGCTCGGGGTCCTCTGATATCCTTAATCCTACCTCTTCCAGTTCTTCAATTAATGGCTCTTCTCCTATCACGTAAACTCTCGCCCCGGGAGCAACTTTAGAAATGTGGTTAGCCATGACGTAGGAAGAGTTTACCACTTGATCCTCCGGGGTCGTGATTCCAAGCTCAGTTAACTTTTTCGCGTACGTGGATCTTCTCTGTAAGGGTTTGTTAGAGAGATAAACCATCCTGTAATCATTTTGCTTTAACCCGTTCACTAACTCTTTCACACCTGGAATAAGATTGTCACTCAGGTAGACAGTCCCATCCAGATCGAATATAAATCCTTTAATCATTGGTGCCTCCTTCATTCATTGCTCATCCGGAAAATTTATGGAATCCTGTTAACCATGTGCTCAATTATCAGATCCATTCAAAGCCCCTATGGCAGCACGAATATTTTCCAGGGGCGTATCACCGACTAAGTTCGTAAAATAAAGTAAAAAGTTGCCTTTCATTTCTTCCCCGACTTTTATATATCTTTCCACTCTTTCTCTTACAGAAGCCGGATCCCCCATCATCATTATATCCGTCCCAACTCCCAATATAAGAGACGAATCATGTGATAGGGCAAAATCCCTGAATCCTTCAGGGCCGATCTCGTTCACGTCAGGATCCTGGCCCTCCAATACGTTTCCGGAACTGGCACGGATTTTTAACTCCATCAGCCGATCAGGAACTTTGACATGGCTTTCTCCCCACCAGTTCAGGATAACTACGTCGTCCCCGCAGGACTTCTTCAGTTCCAAAAGAGGTTTTAGGGCTAGTTCTTCCAGCAAATCCAGGTCTAGGTTCGGCGGGGAAGCGATAGCATCAGCGGCTATTATTTCTCCTTCGTGCTCCCTGGAGGCTCTAATGGCATCAATATAAGGCTCAAGCACTTCCTCAGTTACAAAACTCAACAAGTCTTTCACGAAACGACTATCCCGAACTATGTCCATCAAAAAGTTCTGGACGCCTCGCAACTTCGCCGCCAGGGTAAATGGTGCAGTGACGTTCAGCCTAGGGAAACAACCGAATACATTCTCATACTCCTCAATTATTTCAAAGACAAAAGGCATCCTTCCGTCCCGGTATGGGTCCGGAGGTTCCAGCTGAAGTAATTCACTTTTTTTTTCCACTGGAGGGTTTATCAAACCTGGCGCTTTATCGTCAAAATATCGAACCTCACCCCCCAGGGCTTCGACTTCGATATTGTAGCAATCGAAAGTAATATCGGGTATATCAAGGCGAAGTTCGTGAGCAGTTCTGGCTTCCCAATGTACCAGTGTCTCACCGTCCGTATAAAACTCCTCCCCGGTCAAAGGCGAATGAACCATCGCGTACTCGTGGAGCTGAGCGTAAGCCGGTGTTCTGCTTACATTACCGGTACCAAAATACGCCTCATTCCATCTTTTCCTATTACGAACGAAGTATTCTATCGTTTCTGAATTAATCTGCATTGGTTTCATTTAAAAATTTTACCCCGAACTCCTAATTAAAAAGTCTCCGGGGTTCCGGGCTACGTTACTTAAACTCATGCGAATATCCTTCACCTTTTGATCAGTAGGAATTTTAACTACTAGAAGATCCCTTCGATCGAATCCAGGGTAAAATCGGGAGATATGTCTATCTCATCGAGATCACGTTCCTCGGCAGAGCCCGTCTTTACAAAAACCGATTTTAACCCACACTCCTGGGCTGCTACCATATCAACCCTGGAATCGCCTATCATAACGCATTCTTCTGGATTTAAATTCAACCTTTCCAGTGCCAATGAAACCATGGGCTCCTCAGGCTTACCGGCAACAATATCAGGCGAACGTCCGGTTGAATGAGCAATTGCTTTAACGGTCGCCCCAGTAGCAGGAACATGGCCACTTTCGGTGGGAAATATCGTATCGACGTTGACAGCAATAAATTTTGCGTCTTTTCCAGTATAGCTCTTACCGCCCCTGTTACTTTACCGTCGTTACCATCTCTTAGTCTTCCGTCTCGCGCAAACGGATTTCCGACAACCACATAATTCGATTCCCCCGGTACTTCGGTAGTCTCCAATCCGTATTCTTCCATTGTCTCTTCTAATCCTTTATTCCCGACCACGTATACACTGGCGTTTGACATCTCCTTCCTTATATGCTCGGCCGCAACAACCGTGGCCAGAACCAGATCACTCTCACAAACCTCTATCCCGATCTCCGTCATTTTTCCGGCTCAATTAGCCCTTTTACAAACTCCCTTTGCATTATCATTAAAACTAAAAGAGGCGGCAATACGGCAATAACCACAGCTGCCATAATTATATTCCAGGGAGGCATTCCAGTACCCCCTTTGGGAATCAAGAAACTGATCCCTAGCTGCATAACTCTCATGGTTTCGCTATTTGTTACTACTAACGGCCAGAGATACTGATTCCAGGTCCATATAAATAGAATTACAAAGAGAGCAGCAATATTAGTCCTTGACAGCGGGATCAAAACCCGGAAGAAGAACCGAGTAGGGCTTGCTCCATCCACTCGGGCTGCATCAACGAGATCCTGGGGCACCGTTTTAAAGAACTGTCGCAGCAAAAAGGTTGCAGTAGCTGAGACAAAGTACGGCAGAGTAAGAGCGAAATACGTGTCAATCCAGCCGAACGAGCTTACTACTTCGTGAGTAGGTAAAAGTCTGACGGGTATCGGAAGCATTAAAGTCAATAAGGTGATAAAGAATATGAATCTACCCCCAGGAGGATCAAAAAAAACTATGGCAAATGCAGTCATAGCAGCTACAGTAATCTTGCCCACAGTAACTGAAAGAGACATAATCCCGCTGTTGAGCAATACTCTTCCCATATTCGCACGGCCCCAGGCAGTAGCATAATTTTCAATAATCCCTCCGCCCACTTTTAAATTCGGGGGGATTGCCACGGCTGCAGACAATGACTGAGTGCTAACTATGAATGTATATATCAGGGGGAAACTCAATACAAAAATAGTCAATATTAGCAAAATATGAATTAAAATTCGGAAATCTACCTTGTCCCGTATCTTTTTCACCATAGTGATCATTGATACGCTACCCTTCTTTCGGCAAATTTAAACTGGAACATAGTTATACCTGCAACAAATAGTAGCAATATTACCGACTGAGCCGCTGAATAACCCAACCTTAAATCCGTAAACCCGTCAGTATAAACCTTATAAATCATGAGATTTGTATATCCCGCTGGACCTCCCTGGGTCAAAGCGTGTATTAAACCGAAAGTCCTAAAGAATGCGTATATCAAATTCATGGTAACCAGGAAAAACGTTATCGGTGATAGCATCGGAAAAGTAATTCGCCAGAACCTCTGCCAGCCGTTTGCTCCGTCTACCACAGCTGCTTCCTGGAAAGACGTAGGTATTGCCTTCAAACCTGCTATGTAGAAAGCAATATTATAGCCCAGTTGCCTCCACGTAGCGGCCAATATAACCAAAACCAGTGCTTCTTCCCCATTGGTCAACCAGTTCAACTCAAAGGGTAAAAAATAGCTAATACTCCCGTGCGAGGGGTGAAATAAAAAGCCCCATATTATACCAGCTATCGTAGGGGAAATTGCATAAGGCCATATAACGGCAGCTTGATAAAACCCAACCCCTCGGACAACTACATCCAGCATTTTCGCTATAACTAAAGATACACCTACCCCTAATACTGTAACCAATAAGCCAAATATCAACGTTACTACGATTGACTGGAGATACGCAGGCGATTGAAATATATCTATAAAGTTTTTTAGCCCCACAAAGTTAACTAAACCACGAAACGGCACGCTTCGGAACATACTCATCCGAAAGGATTTTATAGTGGGGTAGATAAAGAATATCCCAATAACAACTAACTGGGGGAGAATAAATAGATAAGCAAGGAAGTTACTTTGAAAGGATCCAAATAAATCATTCATACTCAATTCTGAATCGAAGAACTTTTTCACACGGGTAAACATAATGGCAAACAAAACCTCAACTAACTAGCTGAAAACACTTAAGATATGGCAATTCTCAAAAGAGTAGGGGGAAGCAACCTCCCCCTACTCTGTCAATCGAACTATTCCTGAGACGATACGTAATTATCCAGTATTCCGTTAACCTCTCTAACTGCTCTATTTAAAGCTCGTTCCGGAGTTCTGTCGCCACCGAACATGGACTCAATTTGATTTAAAAGGACATTCCGAATTGAAACGAAATTACCAAGCCTCAGACCTTTGTTCTGTTCCGTGGTGACACCGGTGGACATCTGGAGAAATGCGGTCAGATAATTTGGATTGTTGGAAAACCAACCCTCGTCCAATAATCGCCTGACAGCGCTATTGGTGACGGGGAAGTAACCGGTATTTTTATGCCAGAACACCTGATTATCCGTCCGAGCAACGTATTCCAGGAACTTAGCTGTAGCTTCCTGTTCCTCCTCGGAGTTACCTTTCAAGGCCCACAACGTGGCGCCCCCTATTAGTGAGTTGCCACGGGGGTAACCCTGCATGTGGGGCAAGAAGGTGGTGCCTATTTCGAATTCAGCTGCGTCCTGAAACCCACTCAGGTATGCAGTGGAGGTTATAATCATGCCTATATCTCCGCCCAGGAAACTGGGGTTGGGCGAACCCTCCCGGCCCTGGTAGGTGAAGATATTTTCCTGCTGCCAATCGCGATAGGTCTCAAAAAGCTCAACTCCGAAATCCTGGTTGATCCTGAGCTCAGTGGCATAATCGCTGTATCCGTTATTGTTGTTGGCAATTGGCTGTCTGTGCCAGGTATGCATATTTTCTAACAAAGTCCAGGACGGCCAGCCAGCAGTCAAAGCGTATTTAACGTCGGAGTTGTTTATCAGCTGTTGGCCCATTTCCTCAACTTCAGCGAAAGTTCGGGGAGGGTGATTTGGATTCAGGCCGGCTTCTTCAAAAGCGTCCTTATTGTAATACATTACCGGCGTAGAAGAGTTAAAAGGCAGAGAAGCTAGCTTACCATCTACTTCGAAGTAACTTTTTACCGGAGCAATAAAGTTCTCAGTGTCGATATTTAAGTCGTATTCTTCAACTAATTTCCAAAGCGGGTGTACTGCTCCACTGTCCAGCATCGTCTGAGTTCCTACCTCGTACACCTGAACTATATCGGGAGCATCACCCGATCGGTAAGCGGCAACGGCGGATGTTAATGCTTCCGAATAGGTACCTTTATTTACTGCATTTAAGTGAATACTGGGGTGGGTTTCGTTAAACCCCTCTACCAGTTCCAAGGTAGTTTCTGCTATTGCACCGGATAACGCATACCAGAAATCGATCTCTGTTTTTTCTTGAGCCAATCCAATAAAGGTTACACTAAATATCAGCACAGAAATCAGAACCAATACAAACAGGTTTTTTCTTTTAAACATGTTGACCTCCCATTGGGAAAGATTTCTAGAACTCTCATCCGAAGATTGTACTTCTAATTATTTATCCTAATTTTAAATCAGATTTTATCAGACCTACCACCCCCGGAAGTTAGCAAAAATTTGCCCTCACTCCGTTTATTCGCCTATAAAAACCGCTTGAGCTTAGGTCTTCCGGTTTTGTAATTACAGGTACCTCAAAAGCTCTTAGTGTCCAGCTTAATTATCTATTAAAATCATTTTACCCGTTCGGATATGACAATTCAAAATCCCGCACGAAAAATGTAAAATCGTGTTCTCTGCTCTTTTACAACCAGCGTGATTTAATGTCCAGCCCGGGTCAAAATTTCCACCTAGGTGCAAGATTCGCAACAAAACCCCACCTGGTAAACGGCAAAGGTTTTACCAGGATAGAATGGAGACATTGGTCATTCTACTCCCGGTTTCCTAAATAGTAAAGGTACCTAGAATTATTCAACTCTCCAGACCTACGATATGGGGAAAAAGAAAAAGCCCAGCAGGGTGGACCCGCTGGGCTATATTTCTTAGACCAACCGTAGGTACGTTACTACTCTTCCCATTGAGCCAGGAGCTCGTCATATGGGACTGTCTCCGGCTCTTCAGGTG
>JAGXLB010000116.1 GCA_018334915.1 Candidatus Bipolaricaulota bacterium | reverse complement strand
CCCTTCCCCGTCCAGGAGGTCGAGCAACTGTTTCAGGTCCTCTACAGTTCCCTGTTTAATTATTTCTCTGTACAGATAATAACTCGGGCGAGGTATATATTTTTTCTCTTCGAAGTCGACGTATACCAGGCCAAACCGCTTGTCGAACCCTTCTGCCCATTCGAAGTTGTCTACCAACGACCAGTGGTAATAACCCCGAAGGTCCACCTTATCCTCGATATTCTCGAGAACCTCGAGGTGGCCGAGCAGATAGTAAGGCCGGTAGTTATCCTGGGCGTCGGCAGTACCGTTTTCCGTTACGAACATCGGCTTTTCGTATCGATCGGCGAACTTCAGGAGGACTTTCTCCAGCCCTTCCGGGTAGTACTCCCAGCCAATATCCGTGGAAAATCTACCGTCTCTGGAGCTACCGTTTGGAGGGCAAGCGTACCCGTAACCCGGTAGATCCTTCCAGGTCACCTCGTACTCTCCTATCTGCAGTCTTTCGTCCCTCTTTTCGACGACGGTCCTGGTGTAATAGTTAACTCCGAGAAAATCGGAGTTCTCCATAGTTCGATCGAGAAAGCGATAATTGCTGTGTTCAAACGCTGCCTCCGCGGACTCGTCGCCGTCGATCCAGACGGAAGCATAAATTAGACCCACCGGTTGATTGATCTCTTCTTTCATTGCCTCGTAAGCCAGGTTGTGAGCCCGGGCCTGGTTTTCCATAGCTTTTTCAAACATCTCGGGTGCAATTATTGCCGGGGGAAATCCTGACTTCGGGGAGAGATATCCAAGATCTGCAACGACGTTCGGTTCGTTCATCGTTGACCAGAAATCGGCGTATTCTCCAAACTGCCTTACCGAAAAACGCGCGAACTTTTTGAATTCTTCTGGTAACCTTTCATCGACCCAGCCCGCTTTCTCCATATCTCTATTTCTATTAACCGCAAGTGGATCGTGGGCCCAGGCAGGGAGGGTGAAGTGATTGAGATCTACCATGAGATCAATATCACGACTCTTTAGATCCTCCATCATCTCGCCATAATGGGCGACTGCCTCCATGTCGGACAGGTTTTCCAGGTCCTCGTCGGTGCCGAAAGTGGCTTCCGGAAAAATCCTAGACCACTCCAGGCCGATACGGAGCGCGTTCATCCCGGCCTCCTCCGCCAGCTGATGGAATTTTTCGTAGTTCTCCCAGTAATTTGGCCCGTTCTCCGGGTTATCACCGCTGACCAGACCGGCGTAGGCATTCAAGTCATCCGTACTCCAGTGATACCAATCAGTGTTAGGGTCTGTCTGACTTCCACCCATTTCAAATTGAAATCCGGAAAGAGAAACTCCAAACTTAAAGTCTTCGTCAAACATATTAATCCTCCTCTTGAGCGTGACAGGCTACATAATGGTTTTCTTCGACTTCTCTTAGTTCAGGTCTAGCTTCTTCACATTGTTTACATTTCTCTTGAAACGAACATCTATCTCTGTATACACAACCGCTATCAATATCCGATTGTTTCTCCTCTAGTTCTGCCTCTACCTCTTCCCACTTTTTGTCTATTCTCGGAACGGATGCCATCAACAATTTGGTGTAAGGATGAAGCGGATTTCGAAATATCTTCTCCGTCACCCCTTTCTCCAAAATTCTCCCGCTATATAAGATCATTGCTCTTTCGCTTATATAATATCCAAGCGAAAGGTCATGAGTAATGAATAGAATCGATAGACCTTCCCGCTCCTTCAGATCGGCCAGCAGATTGAGTACGTCAATTCTGGTTGAAGCATCCAGCATACTGATTATTTCATCCGCAACTAAAAAATCGATATCGAGCAGCAGCGCCCTAGCTATGAGAAACCGTTGCAATTGGCCTCCACTTAGCTGGTGGGGATAGTTTCCCAGCACCTGGTCAGGATTAAGCCCTACAGCCCCAAGGGAATCCTGGACTTTATCCTGCCACCGTCCGTTATCCATTTCTGGGAAGAATTCGTCCTTTACGTTTCTAAAGACTCTGTCCGCTTTAAAGATAGGGTTGTAGGCGCTAAATGGTTCCTGGAAAACGCCCTGTACCTGGCGATAGTAATCCTTGAGCGACTGTCTCCTGAATTCCGAGATGTCTTTTCCTCGATACTCGATTACGCCGGAAGTTACGGAAGTAAGCCTTAGGATCATTCTGCCTATCGTGCTTTTCCCGCTGCCGCTTTCCCCGATTAGTGAGACGAATTCCCCTTCAGTCAGTCCGAAGTCCACGTCTTCTACTGCGTGAAGGTCCTGACCCCCGAAGGTCCCGGTCTTAAATACTTTCGTAACTTTATCAAGATTAAGAAACATCTTTTTTCACCTTCCAGCAGGCTACTTTGTGCCCGGGAGACACTTCCCTGAATGGCGGTTCCTCGTCGCATTCCTCTTCCTTTTTGGGACACCTATTTTTAAACCGACATCCCTCCGGCGGTTCTAGCAATTCAGGGGGTTTGCCAGGGATACCTTCTAGTTTTTCCTCGGTATATTTCGCG
The DNA here is from genome assembly GCA_018334915.1 of Candidatus Bipolaricaulota bacterium. GTDB lineage: Bacteria > Bipolaricaulota > Bipolaricaulia > M55B111 > M55B111 > JAGXLP01. The sequence continues at coordinate 5,541 of JAGXLB010000116.1, read as the reverse complement.
CCGATCTTTGGCAGTGAAGAAATAAGTAATTTGGTATAAGGATGAAGGGGCCTGCCAGTTATCTCCTCGGTCGGAGCTCGCTCCACCAGTTTACCCGCATACATAACCGTAATTGAATCAGCTATCTGGTAAAGGATCGAAATATCGTGCGTGATGAAGATCAAGCTTTTAATAAAGTCCTTGTCCCTGAACTCTACGAGCATCTCGGATACCGCTTTCTGGGTGGATACGTCCAGTGCCGAGGTGATTTCATCGGCCATGAGAAGTGATGGATCGAGCAGGCTCGAAATAACCATTACCATTCTCTGCTTCATACCGCCGGAAAGTTCTATTGGATACATTGATAGGACGTCTCTTGTAAGATCTACCAGATCGAGACGATGTTCTAGTTCGTCCCGTTTTTCTCCAGGAGATATACCCCTTGATTTGAGCAATTCCTTAACCATTTTCCCGATCTTTCGCGTCGGGTTCATTGCATTCATAGCGTACTGCGGAATAATGGATACGTTTTTGTAGCGAAAACTATTCATTTTTTCATCGTCCCAGATTGGTAATTCCTCACCATCCAGCCTTACCCGGCCCTCCACGTACTTCATCGGAGGCTTGAGGAGTATCAGGCTTTTTGCCAGAGTTGACTTTCCACAACCCGACTCTCCTGCCAGACCCATGATTTCCCCGTCCTCCAGCGTAAATGAAGCCCCGTCAAGTGCTTTTACGTCACCCTTTAAGGTCTGGTAATAAACTCTCAGGTCATCCGTCTTTAAAGCCATATTTATCTCTCCCTCAACTTGGGATTAAACACTTCGTCCAATCCGACGTTCATGAGGTACATAGCTCCTACTAGTAGAGCAAGTGCAGCCCCTGGCGGGACAAACCACCACCATATGCCGAGCTGAATGGCGCTCCAGTTGAACGAGTGTTGCATCATCAATCCAAGCGAGATTCCCTCAGTTGGCCCGAGCCCGATGAAATCCAGGGTGGCTGCGGCTAGAACTGCTCCTCCAAACTGGAGAACGAAAGTCATGAATAAGTAGGACATCATGTTCGGCGCGATTTCTGTCCAAATGATTTTCATCGAACTCATCCCGGTCATCCTAGCCATATCAATAAAGTTCCTGGATTTTAGTGAAAAGGTCTGTGACCTCACCGCTCTGGCAGCCCAGGGCCAGGACCAGAGACCGATTACAATGCTCTCGTGAATCACGCCCCGAACGGTAAGGTAAGCAGCAATAACTAACAGGACGGCCAGTTTGGGTATAGTTATAACAGTATTCGTCAACATATTGAGCAATTCGTCCACCATGCCCCCGTGATAACCGGCGAAGAATCCAACCATCATTCCGACAATTGTGGCCAATCCCCCTCCGACAAGGCCGACTATAAAAGCTGCTCTAAGACCGTAAACGAACTGGGTAAATACGTCCTGCCCAAATGTAGTCGTACCGAACCAGTATTCAGCCGAAGGAGGTTGATTTCTCGGTCCTGCCCTTTCGTTGAGGTCATGTTCGGTTAGAAAAGGACCGATGATCGCAAACACGAGGAAGAAAAAGACGACTATTAGCCCTATTACCAATTTATTATTCCGAAGCGCAAAGTAGAAAAACTCATTTTTTTCTTTCGACTGGGGAGGTTCCATATTAAGTTCCCTCCATTCCCTGTCTGGTTCGGGGATCAACTATTACATAGACTACATCAATTATGAAGTTCGCGAGAAGAACACCAATTACTATGAAGAGGAAACAACCCTGGATCAGAAAATAGTCCTGATTGTTGATCGCCTGCAATAAGAGATAGCCGATTCCGGGGTAAGAAAACACGATCTCGGTTGCGAGCGCTCCAGCCACGACCTGCCCCAGGCGTAGCGCCAGCCCAGTTATCTGGGGCAACATGGCATTCCGGAATGCGTACTTTCTCACCAGACTTCTCGGTGCACCGAGCGATTCGAGGTAGTGAGAGTAATCCTCCTCCAATTCGTAGATAATCATGTTTCTCATCCCGATCGCCCATCCTCCAAACTGAACTATAAAGAGCGAGGCAAATGGTAGAAACCAGTGGCGGAGAAAACTAACTAAAAAAGCAAAAGAAAAAGAAGGTTGCATGGAGAAACTATAAGCCCCGGATATCGGAAAGATGCCCCAGACGATTCCCAGACTCCAGGCCATTAAAATTGCAAGCCACATATACGGGGTAGCTCTAAGTAAATAAGTAATTGGAAGAATAGTATTATCCAGCCACCTGGATCGAGCTGCAAACGCCCCGAACTTATTTCCCGCAATCCAGCTGAGGAGCACTGAAGGAACAAGTAACGCCAGGTCGTAAGGAACGGCACGGAATATCACGTTGGTGACCTTTTCCGGGAACATATAGACGCTAACCCCCAGGTCACCGTGAAATATCGCCTGCCAGAAATTTAAGTACTGCTGCCAGAGGGGGACGTCGAGTCCAAAAGCTTTCGTATAGTAACCGCGCATTACCTCCGCTGCATCCGACTGAATGGAAGCACGGGAGAGCATATTCTGCACGGGATTACCCGGCATGAAACGGGGGACCAGCCAGTCTATAGTGACTGCAAGAAAGAAAGTCAGAATATAGATAAATACTTTCCGGCTAAAATATCTCTTCAAAAGTCTCCACCCCTTTAAGGAAAACCCCCTCGGTTTTCCAACCGAGGGGGGTAGTAATCCGCATTTGGTCTACTTGGCCGGTTCCAATTCGGTTAGCGTGAGAAGTCCTCCCATCTGCCAGTATCCACTCCAGGTTGAAGGCATATGATCAGGCGTGTCTTCGGCTCCGGAGGGCCAGTTCTTCCAGTGACTTGTATTTCCCTGGAACCACATACCATTGTACCAGAGCGGAACGGCGGGAAGGTCAGTAAGGAATATGTCCTGAATATCTGTGATAGTTTCTTTCATTGCTTCCGTATCGGAAGTTGGTGTCTTATTCAGTTCCGTTACCAGATCAAAGACTTCCTGGTTTTCATAACGGCCGAAGTTTCCGTTCGACATTCTATCCTTAATCGGGCTCTGGAACAGCCATTCGTAAAAAGTAAAGGGAGAGTTACTGACAGAGGACCCAAAGTTGTTTATTGCCATATCAAATGTTCCAGCGTGGATTTTGTCCTGATAGTTCCCGAAGTCGGGAAATTTGACCGTAGCGTTAATTCCAACAGCATTTAACCCGTCTCTTACTATTCGGATCGACTGCATCCAATCCGTCCAGCCATTTGGTACGATAATTGTAAGTTCAATTGTAGATCCGTCCGGACCCTCCCTGAAGCCATCGTCGTTGACGTCTTTGTAACCTGCTTTATCCAGGATTTCCTTGGCCTTTGCAGGGTCGTAACTGAAACCTTTTTCGTCGACGGTTTCTTCACTAACGTACTTTGACCAATTTGGCAGCAGACCGGTCGGGTTGGAAGCCTTGACTATGTGACCGTAGACGTTACTAACGATTTTACCCGAATCTACGGCAAACCCTGTTGCCTTTCTGAAATCAGTATCGTCCATCGGCTTTTTGGTTAAATTGAGGAAAAGAAATGCGGTATTTGCCGAAAGCATGTAAGGTTTTTCTTCGTAATAAGTATGAACATTTGAGTAATTTTCTACCAGCGATGGGACACCGGGTAAGAAGTTATTGCTCCAGTCTATCTGGCCCTGCAATAACATACCCAGCGATACGTTGTTGCTTCTGTTAACTATATCCACTACGTACTTCGGCGCTACTTCGCGGCCCAGCAGGTCAGTTGCCCACCAGTCTTCGTTTTTGACCCAGACCATTCGGTCCTGACTATGGGTTTCGTAACGGTAAGCTCCAGTTCCAATTGGGTTCTTGTTCGCTCCGGATAAAACATCTTCCTGACTTTTGTCCTTCCATCGGTGTTTCGGGACTATTGCTATCGAATAAAGGTAGTTTTCCCACTGCTGATAGAGAGGATCGCTAAAGCGGAACTCCAGCGAGTACTCGCCGATGGCGACTATTTCGTCCAGCCATTTCCAGAGAGTGCTATAATAAACTCCGTCGAACCTTTTACCCAGTTCAAACGTAAATTTTACGTCTTGAGCGGTAAATTCTTCTCCGTCCTGCCATTTTATACCTTTCCGCAAGTCCATCAGATACGTATCGGAAGTTACCCACTCACCCTTCTTTGCCAGCCAGGGCTTCATTTCATCTTCAAGTGGGTCGTAGAGAAAAGGGGTTTCGTAACACAGACCAGTAGTACCGGTAGCGTAATTCCAGTTCGTAATAGGATTCCAGTCGGTTGGCGGGCTCCAGGCGTTTCCAGTCGTGTAAAGTGTTTCACTTCTCTCGTAGTTTCCTCCCTGAGCAAGGGCTAAACCAGCAGTTAAAAGCAAGGTTAACACCACTAGCAGAGTGCCACCAATAAGTCTATTTTTTGACCACATAAACTTAATCACTCCCAATTTTGAAAATTTGAGGAAAATTTCTCATAAAACCGGCTGTTTAAAATATTTGCCTCCTTAGAAAATCACCTCCCCTTGCCCTTTTTAAGAGGGAAAGATATTAAGTGGAGCTCCGAACTATTAATTCAGTATCTAAGACCTTCCTAATTGGGTCTTCATCATTTTGCTCTTCGGACTGCTTTCTCTCGATCAATTTCTTCAGGTACCTTACCGATACGCGTCCCAGATCGTCTATCGGCTGTGAAATAGTGGTAAGCGGTGGCTCTACAGCTGAAGAAGCCTGAATATCATCGAATCCAACTATAGCTACGTCCTCCGGCACCTTTTTGTTCATTTCCTTTAATTCCTTCAACACTCCAATCGCGATGAGGTCGTTCGCTGCAAATACGGCGGTGGGGAAATTAGCAAGTAATTTATGTATTCCTCTGGAACCGCTTTCTTCCGTGAAATCTCCCTCGTAGATGAGGTCGTCTTCTACTTCTAGGTTCGCCTCTTTTAAAGCGTCCTTGTAGCCGTTTAACCTATCTACTGCGGGTGCCTGATTGAGAGGTCCGGTAATCGTCGCGATCCTTTCGTGTCCAAGGTTAAGGAGGTACTCGGTTGCCCGCTTGGCCCCGCTGTAGTTATTTACATCTACGTAGTTAGCTTGTTCGTTGGGATGTCGACCGACAGAAACAAAGGGAGTGCCGTCATCGATGAGTGCTTCTATCAAGGGATCTTCAACAGGATTTGAAGCGATAAGTAAACCATCTAAAAAACTATTTGATATTACGTCAGGATATAACTTTTCTTCTTCGTCCGGGGTAGTTAAAAGTGAAAGCATCAATTCATAACCTAGCTCATTGCACTCTTCAGTCACGGCCCTTATAAAGGGAGCGAAAAAAGGATCGGAAAACAGCCTGGAGACGGCTTCGGGAATGACTAGCCCTATAATACCAGTTTTCTTTTTTGCCAGACTTCTTGCTACCGCGTGGGGTTTGTAGCCGGATTGCTCGATAGCCCTCTGTACTTTTTCCTCCGTGCTCTTACTGACATTCTGACTGTTATTTATGACCCGTGATACGGTAGCACGTGACACTCCAGCGATCTCTGCTACCTGATCAAGCGTATCAGCCAAGAT
>JAGXLB010000115.1 GCA_018334915.1 Candidatus Bipolaricaulota bacterium | reverse complement strand
GGGGGGTTGGCTATCACGAAGTAATTGCCGAAACTCCAGAACACAACACGAGCTTGACGGAACTGGAAATCGACGAGATAGAATTAGTAATCAAAACTTACATCAACAGGGCAGAAGATCTGGCTGGGAACACGGAAATAGATTACGTTAGCATATTTAGGAACCAGGGCAAGGATGCGGGAGCTTCTCTGAGCCATCCTCACAGCCAGATTATCGCAACTTCTTTCGTTCCAGACCTGCTCAGAAGGGAATATAGGGAGGCAGGGATATTTTACGAACGAAAAGGTAAGTGCCTCTACTGCCAATTAATGGAGGCCGAAAAAACCGAAGGGCGAAGGATTGTTCTGGAAAAGGACGGGTTCGTGGCCTTCGTTCCGTTCGGAGCAAGATATCCTTATGAAACACACTTATACCCCAGGAAACACCAAAGCAGTTTCACCGAAATTGGGGATTATGAAATCCGTCAGATGGCGGAAGCACTGAAGCTAACTTTGAGTGCAATGAGGGAGAAATTTATCAGTTTTTTCCCCTATAATTTCTCTATCCACACGGGGCCGGCGGGGGATTCGAGAAACCAGGAAGACTTCGAGGAAAAATTTCACTGGCACCTCGAAATAATTCCGAGATTGACCACTCCAGCCGGGTTCGAACGGGGGAGCGGGAATTTTATAAACATAGTCAGCCCGGAAAAAGCGGCAAGGGAACTTCGAAATAAACTGAGCTAGTTCAGGGCTTTCCTCAACCGTCTCCGGGGATTTCCCGGATGAGTTTTTTCTCAGTTCTTTCAGGGCTATTCGGAAGCAAGGTGAAGGTCATAAGGAATCACCATATTTTTTAGTTCAAGCCTCCTGCCTATTACCTGGTTGCCGGGATTTTGCCTACTTGTAGGATTTTAAGGTTAAATCAGTTACTCTGTAAGAGGCAGGAGGCACAGGAGGACAAAACAGTGATGTAGGGGGATGGTGAAAGAATTGAGTTTTCGCGAGGGTCCGTGCCAGAGCTGATTCATATTCAAAATCTTAATCCAGTTTATTTTTGCAAAACCGTAAATATTGCCCTATCCTGATTTGGATGATAAAGATTAGATATCCTCGGGGTGATCCGCTTGAGAGAACCGAATGGAACCAAAAGATTACTTGTGATCTCTAACAGCGAACCCTATCAACACGTTCGCAACGACGGAGAAATAAATCAGGAAAAGCGTGCCGGGGGATTGACTACAGGCCTCGATCCGATGATGAAGGGCTCCGATAACCTCTGGATAGCCTGGGGAAGGGGTAGTGCGGATTTCGAGGTAACGGACGACGAAAACAAAGTCACCGTTCCGGACGAAGAAATAGGGTATACTCTAAAAAGGCTTGAGCTTTCCAGGAAAGAGATAAACGGCTTTTACTACGGTTTCTCCAATTCTACGCTCTGGCCCATATGTCACTCCTTTCCTCACAAAGCCAGTCTCGATAAAAATTTTTGGGAGATATACAAAAATGTAAACAGGCGCTTCGCTACAAGCGTACTGGAGGAGTATAAACCTGGAGATAAGATATGGGTTCAGGACTACCAGCTTGCACTCGTACCTCGGATGATCAGAGAAGAAGAACCCGATGCGGAAATCGCCCTTTTCTGGCACATACCCTGGCCACCCTGGGAGACATTTGGAATTATCCCCTGGAAACAGGAAATCGTGGAAGGGATGCTTGGCTCCGATTTTATCGGTTTCCATACCCCCTGGCTCGTTCATAACTTTTTGGACACTGTCTTTAAACTGGGAGGAGCCGCCAACCGGGGCGAGAATATCGCCCGGTTAGGGCCCGAAAGCGCCTCTGTGAAAGCAATACCCCTCGGAATTGACACCGATTTCTTTTCTAAAACGGAGGAACAGAAGAAAAAGGCGAACCAGCTAAAAGAGGACTTCTGCTGCTCTAAACTGGTGCTAAGCGTAGACCGGCTTGACTATACCAAGGGTATAGACAGAAGAATGGAGGCAATAAGAACCTTCTTCGACGAATACCCCCAGTACAGAGGCGAGGTAAGCTTTATCGAAAGAATATCACCCAGCCGATCCAAGGTTCAGGAATACAAGGATATGCGGAAAAAAATTGAACAGCTCATAAGCCAAATCAACGGGGAGCTAAGAGGCGAAACCTGGGTACCAATAAGGTATTTCTATCAGCATCTACCCCAGAAAGAGCTAATTCACTATTATCTCGCAGCAGATATCGGTCTCCTAACGCCCTTAATAGACGGAATGAACCTGGTTGCCAAAGAGTACGTTGCCACCAGGGATCAGGGGATGTTAATACTTTCAGAATTTGCCGGCGCGGCGGAAACTCTGACGGAGGCAATCCAGGTTAACCCTTACAACCCCGAAGATGTCGCCAACGCCCTCCACCGGGCACTTAATACTCCCGAAGAGGAGCAGAAAGAGAAGTTCTCCAGAATGAAAGTTAAACTTAACCAGAGGGACATTCACTGGTGGCGGGACAGATTCCTGGATGAGTGGGCATTGAGCACTCATAGCAGAACTTCATGAAGTTGTCCAGCGCCCTGAATCGGGAATTTAAGGATAGATTGATCCGGTCTATCGCCAGATCAGGGAACCTGTTGCTGTGTACCGACTTCGACGGAACCCTAGTCAGCTTTACCGGTATCCCAGAAGAAACAAGATTACCGCTAGAAACAGAGGAGCTTCTTACTAAGCTTGCCAACTTGCAAAGGCTACACCTTGCAGTCATAAGCGGGAGGAGTTTCCACGAGTTGGCCGAACTAGTACCCCTGGAAAAAGCTACGCTGGCCGGTAATCATGGTTTAAAGATGAGGTTCGAAGATGGAACCGATCACGAGCTGGATACAGGCGAAGAAACACTTAGAACAATAACTGCCATAAAGAATGATCTAAAGGAAAGCATCGGGGAAGAGGAAGGAATAATCATCGAAGACAAATCATTCGGCCTTGCCCTTCACTACAGACAATACAATGGTAATAAGGAAAAAATAAAGGAGAGATTTTACCGGATATGGGAGGAATATTCGATATCCGAACTGGAAGTCATAGAGGGAGCAGAATTGCTCGAGGTTAGGCCCGGAAACTGGAACAAGGGAGATGCCGTACAGCTACTGCAGGAAAGGTGGGGCGAAATCCCTACAATCTATATTGGAGACGATACGACAGACGAAGACGCTTTTCACGTCCTCCGGGGCCGGGATTTTGGTATTCCCATACTCGTAACCAATAAAGAAAAAGCAAATACGGAAGCTCAATACAAATTGAAGGATCCGGAAGAAGTTACGGAGTTCCTGAAGGTAATCCTTGAAATTTTTGGCGCAACCTAGGCAGCTAAATGAGGATTTGAGTACTCTACCACCAGAAATTTTGCACCCAAAAGGATAATTTCGTAATCTCTATAGTAGCTATTTTATCTTGTAAAAAATTTCATCTGTCTATCAGGGGGGTAATCAGGTTCTCATTAACGCAAGAAGAATAACCTATACGGGAGAACCTAAAAACTGTACACTGGCCTCAGAACAGAACTACAACACGGAGGGTTAAGTCCAATTTATGGATGGAAGGAGACTTGAAGACTATCGAGATATCGTAGGAGACAAGGTCATCGCCACGTTGTTCAAGGAGAGTACTCCCCTCCGGGGAAAGAGAATATTAAACGTAAACTCCACCTTTACGGGAGGGGGAGTTGCGGAAATGCTCTGGACCGCCGTTCCGCTGATGAATGACCTGGGACTCGAATACGGCTGGCGGGTAATCCACGGAACTCCAGAATTCTTTCCGATCACGAAGAAGTGGCACAATGCACTCCAAGGGGAAGACGTGACCGTCAACGATCACGAGAAAACCATCTACACCGGGATAAACGAATTATTCTCTCGATTTACCCATATAAAACACGACGTTATGATAGTTCACGACCCTCAACCCTTACCTTTAATAAGTTTTTATCCGAAACGCCAGCCGTGGATCTGGCGCTGTCATATCGATCTTTCGGAGCCCAATAAAAAAGCCTGGGAGTATATAAAGAAATTTATCCTCCGGTATGATAATACGGTATTCTCAGCTGACAAGTTTGCCCAGAGCGATCTACCCAACGAAAAATCCCTGATCGCTCCTGCCATAGATCCGATGACCACTAAGAACATGGAGATGGATTCCGCCCGACAGGAAGAAATACTGGAAAAGCACGGGATAGACACGGATCGATATCTCATCAGTCAGGTATCCCGATTTGATAAATGGAAGGACCCCAAAGGCGTAGTCGAGGTATTTAAAAAAGTAAAGAAATCAGTCGACGTACAGCTAGTCCTCCTCGGCGCACCGGCAAGCGACGATCCCGAAGGTCAGGAAATTTTCCAGGACCTTCAAAAAGAGATTCAGGGTATGGAGGATATTCATATTATAAACAAACAGAGCGAGCTGCTTGTCAACGCTGTTCAGACACAATCTAACGTGGTAATTCAAAAATCTTTAAGAGAAGGATTTGGGTTAACTGTTACCGAAGCTCTATGGAAAGCCACTCCCGTCGTGGCCTCCGACGTAGGAGGAATTCCCCTGCAGGTGATTGACGGCGAAACCGGTTTTCTCTGCCAGCCCACCGATTACGATGAATTCGCCGAGAAAATCGTGAAGATTATTGAGAATCAGTGTCTCGGGAAGGAGCTGGGCCAAAACGGAAAAAACCATGTACACAACAACTTCCTGATTACCCGACTAATGCTGGAATGGATTCAGCAAATTAAAACAACTCTTAGATCTACCAAGGTAGGTGCTCTATGAAAAAAATCGGCGTACTGACTAGCGGCGGTGACTCCCCCGGCATGAATGCCGCTATCCGGGCTATTGTCCGAAAAGGAAAGGCCCTCGGTCTAGACGTTATGGGTATAAATAGTGGGTACAAGGGCTGCCTCGCTGGTGACTTTCGAGACTTAGATCTAACAGACGTCAGCGGGATAATCGAAGAAGGTGGAACTATACTGAGAAGCAAGCGAGCCCCTGAATTCAAAGAAAAGGAAGAACGAGCCAAAGCAATAAGGAATTTATCCCAGAATGAAATTGATGGAATCGTTGCCATAGGCGGTGATGGAACACTCCGAGGGGCCAATGCTTTGAATCGGGAGGGAGTTCCAACCGTATGCATTCCCGCCACGATAGATAACGATATCTACGGTACCGATATGACTATTGGCGTGGATACCTGTCTTAATACCGTAGTAGAATCGGTAGACAGGATAAGGACAACCGCTTCCGCCCTGGAAAGAACCTTTATCGTAGAGGTAATGGGAAGAAATTCGGGGTACATCGCTTTGATGGGGGGGCTCAGTGGCGGCGCCGAGGTAATTCTCATCCCTGAAGTGGAGTACAATCTGGAAGAAGTAGCAAAAAATATATACAACGGTTACAAGCGGGGCAAACAGCACATGATAGTTGTCGTGGCGGAGGGCATATACAAAGAAGGTTCGGCCGCTCATTACGTAGGCAAGAACCTCAAGGAACAAATAGGGTTCGAGGTTAGGGTAACAGTACTCGGTCATATGCAGCGAGGCGGAAACCCATCGGCTTATGACAGAGGGATAGCGTCCCGGCTGGGAGCTGAAGCAGTAACGTGTCTGTCGGAGGGGAAAAAAGGCGTAATGCTTGGCCTTCACGGTCACAATATCGAAACCGTGGATTATTCGGAAGTTCTATCCAACAAAAAGGAATTGGACATGGAGCTGTACGATCTCGCTGAGACCCTCGCTCAATAGCTTCCAGATTTCTTTTCGGTGATCGAACAAATTATCCTCCATAACCTTTTATCTCTTCTTTCAAACAATTAATATGAACGCAAAATCGGCTAATAGGAACTTCATACTGTTATTAACCCTTGCTACAAGAGTCGTAATTGCTACGGCAAAGCTGATCGTATTCTTTTCCACGGGCCTTCTATTCCTGCTGGGAGAAGCTCTAAATAACGTTACCGACATAGTAACTGTTCTCGTGACCATGATAAGCGTAAAGATAAGTGCAAAAGGCGGGGACAAAGAGCACCCATTCGGTCACCGGAGACTTCAGAGCGTTGCCTCCCTGATAGTGGCTATAATATTCATTATAGTTACCAGCTACCAGCTGATCCAGGAATCGGTAATCAAGCTCATTAATCCTTCTGTAATTACGGCAAACCTGCAATGGGCGCTCTACGTCCTGATAGGGTCTTTTGTGCTAAACCTCGTCCCCCTCCCATACCTTCTAAAATACGGGAGAGGGCGGGAGATAAGTATTAAAACCGAACTCTTCGATACCATAAACGACGCCCTGTCTCTAGTCGCCAGTATAATTGGATTAGGGTTCATTTACTTCTTTCAGCTCAACATCGCTGATCCAATTGCGACGATAATCATCGCACTCATCATTTCGTTCGACGCTATTTTGCTGATAAGGGAAAACATCAGTACGCTAATCGGTGAGTCTCCGGACGAGGAGTTTTACGATCGGCTGAGGGAAATAGTTTTATCCCACGAAAAAGTGCTGGGCGTGCACGATATGATCGGAGAATATATCGGTCCTCATGCAGTTCACGTCGACTTCGATCTCGAACTGGACCCGGAAACCGAACTTACCGAATCGGACGAGATAGTTAGAGAAATAAAGAACCAACTCGGAGAGGAAACAGACATCAGCATCTACTGCTCGATCCATCCCTGCAGCCATACGGGAGACAAGCGCCGTATCGTGTCTCACGTATAGCGCAAAATCTCTAGTTGCGAACTCACTCATACAGGAACAACCCTGAAACAGTTTGTTTGATAAATTCTAGCGGTTAGACTTAGACGGAGGACGTTATGGCTCTATTCTTCCGGGCAATTTACCTCGGATGGTTTCTCTCGCTGGCTTATGCGGGAATTCTATACTTCAGCGATAAGTACAGAAGGGAGTCGCTAATAAACGTCGGGATAGCGTTTACCGGCGGGGTAGCGGCAATAGTTATAATCACCACGATCCACGCCGGTATTCCGGGATTTCCCGGGGACAGTTTCACGGGTGGCTTCCTGGCCCGGGTCTTCGACTCCTTCGTCAAAGCAGCAATCCCCGAAGAAATCGCAAAACTGGTTGTCTTTTTTTTCCTCATCTGGAATTTTGATTTCGAAGATTTTTCAGAAGGATTCGACGGGATGCTTTACATGGGGATGATCGGGGCAGGTTTCGGTGCTTACGAGGATTTCTCCTACATATTTTCACAGACCCTCCCCTACATAGGCGAAGATGCCGGAGAAGCCGGCAGGGCACTTCAGTTTATTACCTGGCAGCGCGCTTTCCCCGGTCACGTCTTAATTAACGCAGTAAGTGGCTATTTCCTGGGCAGAGCAAGGTTTATCGAAGGGAACAAGGAAAAATTAAGGCTGGTGGCCTGGAGTTTGACAGTGGCGATACTGGCCCACGGCCTATTCAACCTGGCCGGTTCCGGTGGGGGCACGGGTTGGTTAATAATCTACGTAATCGCCCTGGGTCGTGTGTTCTTCTTTTTAAGAGAGAAAATACTGGAGGATTCACCCTATAAAGTATTTTCCGAACTCCCGAACGAGATCACCGAATCCAGTTTCGTAAGTTACATCAATATCATCAGGGAATGGGATTTCGATCAGCCTATTGACAGGTACAAGAAACTTTACAATCGGGAAACTAGCCCGAACCTTGGCTACCTACCGGTAGTAATCTCCATCGTAATTCTTTACCCCGTTGCAATCGCGGGGGTTTACTACCTCAATAAACTAATTCTGGATGCCTTCAAACTGGTGGGTTGAACACGGACCGGCCGTGCCGGTGGTTTACGAAAACCCTCGAGTTGAAAGGAAAAGGCCCGGACAATATAATTTTCTCCAAGTGCCGGCGTAGCTCAGCGGTAGAGCGGCTGATTCGTAATCAGTTAGTCGGTGGTTCGAATCCACTCGCCGGCTCCACTCGCGGATGCTTCCCACCCATAGGCTTTACACAAATATCTTTTAACTAATTACTGCTTCCCAAATAAGAAGTGAAATCGGACAATCAGGCGCACACTTACGAGCCCAAAATTTCAAGTATTTCAAGCTCTTC
>JAGXLB010000114.1 GCA_018334915.1 Candidatus Bipolaricaulota bacterium | reverse complement strand
TCATAGACACGGTTTACATGGCGGACGACATCGGAAATCAGGACAACCTCCAGGTTTCTCTCGATACTTACCGTGAGTTCATTAAACCTTACCAGAAAAGAGTCTTCAACTTCATAAAGGACAGAGCACCCAGTAGGGTTTTCATCTTCTACCACTCGGATGGTGCGATCCGGGAGGCGATTCCCGACCTCATCGATGCGGGGATCGACGCCCTGAATCCAGTCCAGGTGAGCGCTACCGGCATGGATCCAGAAGAGTTGATTGAAGAATTTGGCGATGAGATTGCCTTCTGGGGTGCGGGAGCAAACCCTCACGGAACCCTGCTCAACGGCGATATTGATGACGTGGAGCGGGAAATCAGGTCCAGAATAAACGTGTTCGGCTTGAATGGGGGATGGGTATTTGCCCCTATCCACAACATACAGCCCGACGTTGAGCCGGGTAAAATTATGGCTATGATTGAAACTCTCAACAGTTACGGGAATTAATTGGTGGGATTAGCCCTGGCTTTTCGCCGTCCTGACCATTGCTTCGAGATTTTCCCGACGGGAGTCAGGAGGAATTTCACATCCCGCACTCAGGATAAACGGGTATTCTTCTCCCGCGTCCCGAATACAGGTGGTTGATAATTCTTCTATCCTGGTCGGCTCGCCCTGGACAAACAGCACCGGATCGACGTTGCCCCGGATGACCATATCGGGGCCCAGAACCTCCCGGGCTTGAGCGAGATCGACTTCCCTGTCCAGATCAACTATATCCACCTGGCTTTCCCTCAGCACTTCCAGTTGGTGAGTTGTATCACCACAAACGTGATACAGGGTCGGAACATCAAGAGACCGGAAAATTTCTTTTGTATACTCGACGCTCAATTCGAAGTTCTCCGTTGAAATCTGGGATGCAAGGGAGTCTCCCGCGCCGATAATGTCCGCACCCGCCTCTACCTGCGCTCGGGCAAACTTTCTGTCGAATTCAGCGGAAAACCGGAACAGTTGTTTAAGCAAAGTTTTATCCCTGTAGAGCGCCTTCATGGCATTGGTCGGACCGAAGATAGAACTTGCATCAGAAAGAGCTCCCTCAACCCAGCCTATAACTGTGACTTCGGGTCTTTGTTCATTTAAAAGCTCAATGGCCCTGATTCGTTGTCTACATCTTTCGGCCTTAGTTGGGTCCGGAACGGACAATCCTTTTAGGTCCTCCGCGGACTTTATCGGTGGGTCTTTAACCACCGGCACCCCGTCCTCGGGGAAGAAAAGTTCCCCGCCGAGGGCTTCGGCCAGCCTGTGGGCGTCGCTCGAGACGTTTACGGCGTCGTAGTCAAACTCTTCGAGACAGCGCAGCTGAGATTCTGCCATGGATTCCGGGTTTTTACAGTAGTCCCGATAAGCAATACCGGCTATTTTTGCCGCGTACTGCATCACGAACGGGATTACCGGAACCCGTCTCGGTCTCTGGTCGGAAAAAAGTTTGAATAGTTCTTTTTTGCTGAGCAATCTGCCTCCCGAATATCAGGTAGATTTTTCTGCGGCGGAGAGGGTGATTCCGCAGCTAATGAATTAACCCATCACTTCGAGACCGGTTATCATCTCCTCAATCTCTTCCATGGTAGTATCTTCCTTGGTCAGGTCGCCGACTTTTTCTCCGTCCCTCAGCACCACTATCCTGTCGGCTACTTTATAAATATGCCTGATGTTGTGGGTGATAAAGATGCTGGAATGGCCCTGTTGTTTCATTTCTGCAACAAATTCAAGCACGTTCCTCGACTCTTCTACTCCCAGGTTATTGGTCGGTTCATCCAGTATGATCAACTTAGCTTCGAAAAATATCCCCCTGGCAATGGCAATAGATTGGCGCTGTCCTCCTGACAGGTTATCAACCCTTGCAGTCGGATCAATCGAAGTAAGGCCGACTTGCTGAAGCAACCTGACCGCCTGCTTGTTCATGTATTCTTCGTCCAGGCTGGGCAGGAAAGAGCTTTGATTCAGGGGTTCTCGACCCAGAAATAAGTTTCTAGCCACCGACAGCTGGCCAACTAATGCCGCATCTTGATATACCGTCTCAATCCCCGCATTAATTCCATCCTTTGTACTGCTAAACTCAACTTCTTCTCCTTCGAACCAAATCTTACCCGACGTCGGCCGCTGAGCTCCTGATAATATCTCTATCAACGTAGACTTACCTGCGCCGTTATCGCCGACAAGCCCAACTATTTCCTCCTCACCCACGTTGAAGTCGACACCTTTCAAAGCTTCGACCTTTCCGTAAGTTTTTACGATATCCTTCATTTTAACCAGTTCTTTGGCCATACTAACTTCCTCCTCCGCTCTGTTTTTCCAGATAAGCGTGGACGCCCATCATGGAAAGTATTGCTATCCCTACGAATATGTTATACGCAAGCCCGGGAACTCCCACCACAACTATTCCGTTTCGGATCGTACGCAATAACAGCACGCCGAGGATTGTGCCAATTACCGTGCCCCTGCCACCAAACAGAGACGTGCCTCCGATGACAGTCATCGCTATAACTTCAAGCTCGTAGCCCGTTCCGGACACCGGATAAGCGGAGCCAATCCGGAAGGCATCGATTATTCCGGCGAAGCCGGCCAGAACTGCCGTAGTCATAAAAAGTATAATCTTCACGGAATCCGTATTTATACCTCTTGCTCGAGCAGCCTTCTCATTTCCACCCGTAGCCTTTATCCAGTTACCAAACCTCGTTTTATTCAACACGTAATAAGCCAAAGCTGCCATGCCAATAAACCAGAACAAGGAGACGATTATTTTAAAGTAACTTCCCGGAAAATCTATCGAATATGCCAACGCTGACTTAAGTGGTGTCTTTGCCTGCCAGGAAGATTGAGGAAAACCCTCGGAGATGTAAAGTCCGGTGCCTCGGACCACTAATTGCATACCTATGGTTACCAAAAAGGAGGAAATACCGATCTTTGTGACCAGAATTCCGTTCGTAAACCCAATTAGTGCGGCAATAGCAATTACGACAAAGAAGGCCATCTCTATTCCCATAAAGCCTTCATTCTTCAAAATGAACATCAGCACAGGGGTAAAGCCGAACAGGGCTCCAACGGACAGGTCAAATTCCCCACCGGTAAGTAACAGCGTCATTCCCAGCGCAATAATTCCGATCTCGGGAATAAATTCTATCATGTTGGTGATATTCAACACTGATAGGAACGCCGGGCTCAGGGAATAAAATACCAATCCCAAAATGATCAAAAGTAATAGAGGACCGAGCTCCCTGTGGGCTGCAAGTTTTTCAATTACTTTGTTTTTCATGGATTAAATTCTGCTCCTTAAATTTGAAAATTGTGATTTGTCAGCTCTTTCAGCTTCGAAAATTTAGCCGCAGGCCGGTAGCCCGACCTACGGCTGAAATCTAGTTGCTTACTGCTGAGCAAGTTCGTAATAGGATTCCGCGTTTTCTTTCTCGTAAAGAGCAACTGTCACTATATCGTATCCAATGGGCTTTCCTTGATGGGCCATATTCAGCAAAGCGATAGGCATGTATCCTTGAGATTGGGGATATTGCCACGTAGCTGCCTGGACGTAGCCATCCATGACCTCTTTAGCCGTTTCTGCCGAGTTACCCCAGCCCACAACGGGGATATCTCCAGGTTCAACGCCTGCCGCCTCAAACGTTTCTTTAATATTACCCATTACCATATCTCCAAGACCGATGATGGCATCAACCTTCTTCTTATGCGAACTCAGGTAATTTTTCATGTTTTGCAGGGACTGGACAGGATCGTATTTAGCGTCAAAAACGTCGTACTCAATTCCCAGCGGATCAAATACGCTAGAGATACCTCTTGTCTCCTCTCTCTGGTAAGTCGCACCTGGTACTTCCACGGGCATCCAAACAAAGTCTCCTTCTTCGACTAAATCGTTGTTTACCAGGTAGTTTGCCCAGGATTTTCCTACTTCTACGTTATCCGCACCGACGTAGGCGTCACGTCCTGTCGTGGGGTCGTCAGCGTTGAAGAATACTACGGGAATGCCTCTCTCCTTCGCCATCGCGACTTCGTCCTGTAATACTCCCTGGTCGGGGCTACTGCTGGCTATTCCGTCAGCTCCTGCAGCAATAGCGGACTTGAAAGCCTCCTGATGCGTCGAGATATCGTTCTGATGGAACGACGATTTCAAATTAACGTTCAGATCCTTTGCCGCCTGTTTGGCTCCCCTCAATGCAAAAATCCAGATCGGATCACCGGATGATCCGTGAGAAATCCAGTAAAAAGTAGGTTTGTCGTCAGCCCCAATCGCTGCGGGGGCAACAAGTAGAGCTGTAAGCCCTACCACCAATAAAAAAACACCTAAAAATCTTGCCTTGCTTAACATAAAATTCCTCCCTTTTTAAAAGAGTTAAAGATTTTATAACACAGGGAAGGAAAATTATCAAACAGAACCTTTCAAGACTAATATAGTAACGCAAGAGCCATCTGTATTGACTTTTATCAAATATATTTTTTAAACTGCTTTCAGCTCAAGCGATCAACCAACCGTCACAACTCCAGGTAAATTTAGCAATATCCTTTCATTTTTAAAGTTTACAAATTAAGGACTTCCGATGAACCACGGTTAGACTGGGTAACTATAGCTGGGAAGTTACAGATTAGTTGCTAAATTTATTCGGGTAAATTATTTTAGTGAAGTGATAAATGAGCGTACTTTTCCGGATTCAACGCCAGATTTCTGTAGGACTTTATACACGCGCCCCTGGCACAGGCCATTTCGCTATCACCCGGTGTAACGACCTCGGGCCCGTTGGTGCTCAGTTGCTCCTGTCGTAACTCAATAAAATCGTCAAGCTCGTCCATCACCAGCTTAACCATACGCGGGAAGGCGAGAAGATCAACCACCAGCAAGGAAGGATTGTAGAAAAATATAAGGTCACGCAACTTATCGCTAAGGGCTTCCGCAATATCATCCATAGCAGGCTCGTTATTTTGTTCTCCAAGTTTTCTGTTGACGAACGTCTCGAGGCATTTCGGATTACCACAGTTACAGGTATCCTGATCAAAATCCGTTCGAGCTACTGAAGTATGTCCGAACTCATTTGCCGAACCTATCGCACCCTGAAGGGTATCGTCCTTGTGATAGACGCTTCCTCCTATTCTGACCGAATGGTCAGCTGCCTTGCTTGGCCTGGTCGCCAAATATACGGCAACAACACCCGGCTCTTCCAGGAGGTTCCTCCTGTCGAGTTCCGCCAGCAACTCCAGGTCGACGTCGTTACCAATCACTACCGGCAATCCGAAAGCATCCCTCAGAGGCTCCGTAAGAGGTATATCGGGAGGGTTTTTCAGCCTGCTGAAGGGCCTGAAGTAGCCCCGTTTGACCATCCCGGGAACGCCCACTCCAATTCCCAGAACCGAATCGAGCGAAATTTTCTGGTTATCGAGAAATTCCTCGACCTGTTCGATCAGTTCTACCGGTAAGCTGTTTTCAACATCCTTGAACTCCCCATCCATACCGACAAAATCCGTCTTACTCTTTACCAGTCTTTTCGAGAGGTCGTAGACGGCAATTCGAAGATCGGGAATTTCCAGGTCAACACCGAGCCAGTAGTGTTCCTCGCTCAGCCCGTAAAGAGCTGGCTTTCTTCCCTTCGGCTGGTCTCTGTGTCCTTTCGAACTTACCAGCCCCAGTTCTTTAAGCTGAGAAATGGACTTAGTTACTGTGGGTTTACTCAGCTTGGCCCTTCTCGCTAACTGTTTAATCGTTGCCGGAGTATGGGTGCTCAACGATCGCAATACGTTGGCCCGGCTTACGAGTTGGCTGTGGTTATGTTTTAATGCGCGTTCCCGATTGCTCATAAGTCTGCGTCCTCAAAACCCTCATATTTCGAAAGTCTGCTGCTTTTACCCACCAGTAAGTATATATTGGAAATAAGAATATTTATTAAAATATTTAAAAATTATTACTCGCGTATAGTATAAACCTATCGGTCGGTTTTAACAAATAGTTCGATAGGTTATAGCTCCTTTCAGCCCTAAACCCCTGTGCGGGGATTTGAGGTATAAGGCCTTCTTTCTCTATTGCAGTTAATCTTTCCATAAAAGGCTCCACTTTGGAAGTTTAATTCTAATAAAGCCTTTACGTTTTTTTAGAAAATAATTTTATTAATAGGGTCCGTCTACAGGAAATAAACTTTCAATGAATCTAAAGATCCGCAAAGACCTATCTTGCAAACCAACTGCTCCCTGTTTTGCTGGCTATTTCCAATTTCATCTTTACGTTTCTTTTCACATAAGCTGTCCCGGCAAGCTTTCTCTCGTTTTATCTCATGTTCGTATTATATATATCTCTCCGAACAACATAATTACTCCTTCCGTTTTTAAGTTGTCTATTTTACTCTACTATTTATTAAACCTTAGCAGACGTAGAAGACAATATCTAAAGCCATCCCGGTGTTTTGTGTTAGGCTCCGTCTGGACTCGTTATTTATCGGGTATGACGGTAAATATATTTATGAGTTAGTGAGACTCAAAAACCTGTCAATTATTTCGTCGGAGGTATCCGTGGGAAGGGTACAGCCTGAGTGGAGGATAAACCGCCCCCCTGGTTTTAACAATTTCATATTTTCCCGAACTTCTTCTTCTAGGCTCTTTTCGCCCCTACCAACGAAGGTCCGTGGATCAACAGTGCCCAAAACGACGCTCTCGCTGATTTCCTGACCTATAGCGGAAAGGTCCGTCTTATAATCAACCTCGAGTATAGCCGGGTTCACACTATCCAGATGCCCCAAAATATCAGTTATATCACCGCAGATATGGAGTGCCCATCTTATACCTTCTCGGCCAAATCGGGTCGCCAGCTCTCTATGTGTCCCCATGACAAAGTCACGATAGGTATCGGGAGATATCATATCGGGGCTGACGTAAGACTCGCCGACGCACGTAGCATCCCCACCGCTATCGATTTGCGCCCTCCCCAGTCTGAATACGGCTTCAGTCGTAAAGGAGAAAAGACTTTCTATAAGCTCAAGATCTTCTCGGAGAGATATTTTGCGCAGAAGCTTTTCTATACCGATAATCTGTGCCGCAAGGTTAAACGGTCCCTGGTCCGCTTCAGCAATAATAAAGGCATCATCGTCCAGTTCCCGGCTTACGCTTTCAGTCGCTTTCAGCAGTTCCGGAAGTTTGCCGTCTCTATAGGGATCTGGTAACTCCAAACGGTCAATATCCTCGAGCGATTCGATCGGATTCTCCCGGACCACTGGAGGCCTATCATCCGCCCAGGAAACCTTTGCCCCCATAGCTTCTACGAGAGGGCCAACCCCTATTTCGAGGTGAATGACGTCCATCGGATGCCGATTCTGGAAATCAATCTGAGCTTCGGCCATTTTGTCCCCGTATTTGCAGCACTCGCCGATAGAATAACGGCTTTGTTCGGCTGCCGGCCAGACGCTATGAACGCCTGTCGGAGGTACTTCCGTCTCTACTCCGTTAATTGCCTCTTCTACAAGCATTTTTCCTATCAAAATTGCCTCCAAAGACTTCTGCCATCATGTATACTTTGGGCATTGTTTAGCTGCCAGAACATACTTTTATTATTTACTACTGGGAAGAAGTATAATAGGGATAATATTGTGGTTAAAGATAGAAAATTTAGTTATCCGTCGAGAATAACGTCCTGGGGCTCGGCCTCCAAAAATCCGCAGAAACGTTTTTAGAAGTGCATCTTGAGGTTCTTTATCTCGAATGGCGTAAATTCAAACTCGAATTCGTTGCCCCTCGTGTTTATTTTTCTTCTATCAGGTTAACCGCGAATACCCGCTTCGGCTCAAAGCTGGACTTTATTTCGCGGATGACCGTCTATCCCAGGATTCGTAAAACCGAACCGCAATCGCCCGGTCCGAGTCCTCGGCTCTTTTTACGGCCTCAATCACGATGCCGGACTCGTCAACCTCAAAAAGGGATTCAACTCGCCCCAGGGTCCAGACTTCCCTGACTGCGCACGGATAACATAATTGCCAGTCCGGGAAAAGTAGGAACTCACTTGGTATAAAACTGTAGAAGACGATACCAAAAGGCCGGTCGGAAAAAACAGGCTCCGGGAAACAAAGCTATTTTACGGGTTTTACGACCGGTTTTCGAGAAGGGAAAACGTATTTTTAGGACTAAGA
>JAGXLB010000001.1 GCA_018334915.1 Candidatus Bipolaricaulota bacterium | reverse complement strand
CGACCCTAACCCGTTTCGTATTCCACAAGAAGAAAGGGTGGAGAGCGAGCCGAGATCGGAAAGGGCAATTTCCCCGCTGGGGAAATTGATCCCTGGTTTTATCGAACGGTTTCCAAAGCGATTTTTATACATAAAATGCTACACTATCCAATAATTAAAAGGGAAGAGGATGTAGAAGGGAGGGTCCTACCGTAATACCCTCCCTATTTGAAAAAGTTAAATTACTGATTTTCCACAAAGGTAAGTCGAGCCATTTCGGCTCCATCGCCTTTCCTGGGAGGAAGGCGGAGAATTCTAGTATATCCACCCTGTCTATCCTCATATCGTTCTACCAGATTATCGAATAAATTCGTTACTGCTTCTTTATCGTTCAGAAAACTAAAAGCTCGTCTCCTTGCATGTTCGTCTCCCTTCTTGGCGAGAGTAACCATCCTATCAGCAAACCGGCTTGCCTCTTTGGCTTTCGCCACCGTTGTATCTACTTTACCGTTATTTATTAAACTCTTCACGAGATTAGCTAGTATCTGTTTCTGGTGGCTCGATTTAGCAATATTCCAACCCTTTGTTTTATGATCCATTGTCCTCCTCCTGATCAGCTAACGAGTAGCCCAGTTCATCAAGTTTATCTTCGACCTTTTGAAGCGTCTTGCTTCCGAACCCATGAATATCGAGTAATTTGTCGGAAGTCTGATCCAGCAAATCTTCAAGTGTTTCTACACCTTTCTCCTGAAGCAAGTTACAGGCTCGCTGGTTAAATCCAAGATCTTCAAGTCTCTCTTCGAATTCCTCGGGTACTTCTTCCTCAACTTCCTGTAACGTCCCCAGTTCTCCAAACGGATGCTCGGGCAAGTTGGAAAATAGTTCAAACCTTCTGGCCAGTATTCGAGATGCGCGACCTACGGCTTCTTCCGGTCTAATTCCTCCATCCGTTTCCAGTTCAAGTTCCAGCCTGTCACAGTCTTCTTTACCCCCGGCTCTTACGTTACTTACGTCAAAATCGACCTTTTCAACAGGAGAAAAATTCGAGTCAATGGGGATTACGGATAGAGGAGAATCCTCGACCTTGTTTTCGTCGGCGGAGCGATATCCCATACCGGCCTCTACATCCATCTCCATGTTTATTTCCGCTCCATCGGACAGGTGGGCCAATACGTGATCGGAGTTGATAACCTTTATCCCGGACTCAACCTGCAAGTCACCCGTAACTACTTCACCTGACCCTGAGGCTTCAAGATACATCTTTCTTTCTTCCGCTCTATCTAATCTAAGGGAGGTCTCTTTGACATTCATGATGATCTCAATAATGTCTTCCCTTACTCCCTCAATAGTATCGTACTCGTGATACTTACCGTCAAACCGGACCCTGGTCACTGCTGCACCAGGTATCATCGACATCAGCACCCTGCGCAGAGAATTTCCCAGCGTAGTACCCATACCTCGTTCCAGGGGGCCGACAATAAGGCGGCCATGCGTATTGTCTAATTCTTCGAAATGAACGTCTTCTGGCTCAATATATTCTAACATTAGCCCTCCGCTATTTATTAATGCTCTATCGAGAGTAGAACTCTACAATTCTATTTACTTGAAGTGACTCTTCAACGTCCTCAATAGCGGGTTCGGTTAAAACAGAAGCTCTCATGTTATCAGTTTCTACGTCTATCCAGGACGGAATTCTAGGATTATCTTCGTCGACCAAACTTCTCAAACCCTCTTTACTCCTGGAAGAGTCCTTAAAGGCAACTACGTCCCCCTCATCTGTCATATAGGAAGGGATGTCGACCGATCGGCCATTTACTTCTATGTGGCCGTGATTAATCATCTGACGCGCCTGATCGCGCGACTCGGCCAGCCCACTCCTATATAGAACATTATCAAGCCGTCTTTCCAGGGTCTTCAGGAGGGCTTCGCCTGTAACTTCCTTGCTCTCGTCGGACTGTTCAAAGTAGTTTCGGAACTTCTCTTCTCGAACCCCGTAAATTCGACGGGCTTTCTGTTTTTCCCGCAACCTTATTCTATATTGAGACCACCTTGACCTACTCTCCCCGGCTTCGCCAGGGGGATAAGACTTTCTCGTCAGGGGGCATTTATCCGAATAGCATTTTTCCCCTTTCAAGAACAACTTCGTACCTTCTCTCCTACATTTCTTACATTTAGCTTCGGTATCTCTTCCCATATCAATATCCTCCTGTCAACTATGTGCCCTGGGGGTTATGTTTGCCACTTTGGTTACCTCGATCCCTGCTCCCTCGATCGTCTGGATTACCGAGTTTCTCCCTGATCCAGTACCTTTTACTGTTACGATAACCGATTGAACCCCGTAATCGCGTAATTCTTCAACTAAGTTTTCCGCAGCAACCTGCGCGGCGTAAGGAGTACCCTTTCGCGAACCCTTGAAACCCACGGCACCCGGGGTAACCCAGGAAATTACGTCTCCATCCGTATCAGTCAACGTCAATATCGTATTGTTAAACGAAGCATTAACGTGGACGCGCGCTTTATTCAGCTTTACTTGTTTGCGTGCCAATTAAATCTCTCCCTGTTTCATATCCGAACTCTATTTGCCCGCCTTCGATTCTCGCGGACCTTTCCAAGTTCTCGCGTTAGACTGAGTCTTCTGTCCTCGTACCGGCAACCCTTCCTTGTGTCTCTCCCCCCGATAACAACCGATATCCTTCAATCTCTCAATATCCGCCTCGACCTTTCGCTCCAGGTCACCTTCTACACGATATTCATCAATCGCGTTTCTAAGTTTAGCTACGTCAGCTTCAGTAAGATCGTAAACAAATTCATCGGGATCCACTCCCGAAGTCTCGGCTATTTTTCTGGCCCGATTGCTCCCTATACCTTTTATATATGTAAGGGATATCTTGACTTTCTTGTCCTCCGGAATATCCACACCTGCTAATCTAGGCATCCTTTATCACCTATTTATTTTTATTAACCCTGACGTTGTCTGTGCTTCGGATTCTTACAAATAACCTCAACTCTTCCATTCCGTTTAATAATTTTACAATCGTCACATATCTTTCTCACCGAACTTCTGACCTTCATATCAACCTCCCTCAATCAGGACTCTCGGTATACTATCCTTCCTTTACTCAAGTCATGGGGCGAAAACTCCACCAGAACCCTGTCTCCAGGAACTATTCTAATAAAATGCTTTCTTATCTTACCTGATATATGGCAAATAGCCTCGTGCCCATTGTCCAGTTCGACCTTAAACATCGAATCGGGCAGCGCTTCAACTATCTCTCCCCGCTTTCTTATGATATCGTCGTCTTCTTTTTCAGCCATGGCTTTTATAGACCACCCCTGACTAAAACTTCAGGTCCGTACTCGGTAGCTGTAACCATACCTTCGAAGTGAGCAGATATATCCCGGTCCGCCGTTACAGTGGTCCAGCCATCCTCTAAAACTTCCACTTTCTTGTCGTCAAGCTTAACCATCGGCTCAATACAGAAAACCATCCCTTCTTCTATTCTCTTACCCGTATCCGGCTCTCCGTAGTTCGGAATTTGAGGGTCCTCGTGCATATCTCTACCAATACCGTGACCGACGAATTCCTTTACCACGTGATAGCCTTCTTCACTAACAAACGACCCAATCACGTGCGAAATATCGCCTATCCGATTTCCCACTGTCACCTGTTCAATCCCCTTAGTAAGCGCCTCATCGGTAGCTTCTATCAGGCTCATCGCTTTTTCAGATACTTCTCCTACGGGAACCGTAGTCGCAAAATCAGCGAACAGCCCGTTCCTTTCTATCCCGATATCCAGGGAAAGTAAATCTCCCGTCTCAAGTTCCCTGCTGCTCGGGATACCGTGAACTATCTCTTCATTCAATGACGTACACAAAGAGCTGGGGAAACCACGATAGTTCTTAAATGCGGGCCTTCCATCCACGTCGTGAATGAGGTTTTCAGCGTAACTATCCAATTCCTGGGTGGTTACACCGGGTTCAGTCCTGGAGGTTACTTTGTCAAGAATGTTCCTCAAAATACTAGCGTTTTCTCTCATAATTTCAAGTTCCGAAGTGGATTTTATCTTGATCATCAACCGGTACTCTCCTGGAGGACGCTCTTAATTTCTCTGTAAACCTTTTCCGGTTCCTGTTCTCCGTCAATTTCTTGAAGCAGTCCCTTCTCCCTGTAAAAGTCGATCAACGGAGCCGTTTCCTCCAAAAATGTTTCAAATCTATCGCGGATAACTTTTGGTCTGTCGTCGTCACGCTGATAAAGATCACCGCCACATTCGTCACATACTCCTTCCGTTTCAGGGGGCTTAAATATCGTATTATATAATTTACCACATTCGGAACATACTCTTCTCGCCGCCAGTCTCCTTACGGCTTCCGACTTGTCTATTTTTATATAGGCAACCAGATCTAAATTTATCAACTCATCGAGAGTTTTCGCCTGGTCTATCGTCCTGGGGAAGCCGTCAAACAGGTAACCTTTCTGTTTTGTTAATCGCTTTTCAACCATATTCACGACCAGCTCGTCGGGAACCAGCTCTCCTTCGTCCATATACTTCTTTGCCTTAAGTCCCAGTTCTGTACCTTTATCTACCTCGTCCCTCAGTATATCGCCGGTCGCGAGATGCTGAATCTTTCTGTCCTCCATAAGTTTTTCAGCCTGAGTCCCTTTACCTGCACCCGGGCCTCCCAGCAGCACTAGGTTGGGCTCATTATTTCCTGCGGGAGTTACCATTTCAGCTTCTCCTTCCCAGTATTGCCGATCCGCCGGCTTCCGTTAGGCTATCGTAATGTCGCATAACCATGTGTGACTCTATCTGCATTAAAACATCAAGGCCGACTCCGACAACAATTAGGACTGACGTACCTCCAAGCCAGAACGAAGACAATCCGCTGATAGCCGTAAACACGTAAGGTAACACGGCAATCGACCCAAGAAACAGCGCTCCAACCAGCAGCAACCGATTTAGTATCGATTGGATGTACTCAACCGTCGACTGGCCTGGACGAACTCCGGGTATAAATCCTCCAGACTCCTTAAGGTTTTTTGCGACGTCGTTCGGATCAAATATTATTGAGCTGTAAAAATAGGTAAAGAACACGATCAACAGTACGTAGGCAAGCAAATAAGGAATACTTCCGCGCTGTACCCAGCTTGTCATCCACGAGAGACCCGGAGCCCACTGGGCAACGGTCATTGGCAGTGAAAGGAGAACGGAGGCAAATATGATCGGGATTACTCCTCCTTGATTTACCTTTATCGGTAGATGGCTGGTATGTCCACCGTAAACTTTCCTTCCAGCAGTTCTCTTAGCGTACTGGATCCTTATTTTCCTCCTGCCCTGCTGAACTATTACTACTCCCGCTATCACCACGATGAATACAGCTATAAGAATCAGACCCCAGAGCGGGCTAACATTTCCGTAAGTTACCTCAACCCAGGTACTGTAGAGCTGGCTTGGAAACCTGGCCATAATACCGGCCATAATTAAAACGGAGATACCATTTCCTATCCCGTTTTCAGTTATCCTTTCCCCAAGCCACATAAGGAAAACAGTTCCCGTGGTCATAGCTAAGACGGAAGTTATGAAGAACATTGTAACCGAACCTTCAACCATTTTCTGCCTAACGAGGAAGTAGCTCCACCCATAGGACTGAATAAAAGCAATTGCAAGAGTACCGTACCTGGTATATTTGGTAATTACTTTCTTTCCTTCCCGTCCCTGCTGTTGCAATTCTTTTAATTTGGGCACGACCGCAGTCAAAAGACTCATAATAATGGAAGCATTTATGTAAGGCGTAATTCCCAGCCCAAATAACGTACCTCGACCAAGGGCACCCCCCGTAAACATGTTCAGGTACTGAAGTATGTTTCCTCCACCCTGCTCGAATAGTCTTTGCAGCGCCTCCACGCTTATTCCCGGTATCGGAATGTGCGTTCCGGCCCGGAATATCGCAATTGCCCCCAATGTAAATAAAATCCTTTTTCTTAGCTCTGGTATTTTTACTATACTGGCTAATTGGTTAAGCACGAATTATCACTCTTTGTCACCTACCAATTCCCACTTACCACCGGCGTCTTCTATCTTTTCCTTTGCACCCGCACTGAACTGATGTGCCTTTACGGTTAATTTCTTTGTAAGTTCTCCATCTCCGAGAACCTTTAAACCGTCTTTTAAATCTCCAACAAGACCCTCGTTCTTGAGGCGCTCGGGGTCTACTACCTCGTCATCCTCGTAGCGATTCAGCTGATAGACGTTTATCCACTCTAGTTCCTTTTTATTTGGATTGGAAAAGCCTACTTTAGGAAACCTGCGCCATATCGGAGTCTGCCCACCCTCAAAACCTACTTTGGGTTTACCCCCACTCCTGGCGTTCTGGCCCTTCGTTCCCCGTCCGGATTCGTGACCTCCCGTCCCGGAACCGTAGCCCCGGCCTCTGCGTGTCTTTTCCTGTTTACTACCTTCCGTAGGTTTGAGATCATCTAATGTCTTCATTATTGGAAGGCCTCCTCAAGATCTTCTACCTCTTTACCCCGTTTTCTGGCCACGCTTTCGGGGGTCTTCAACCTGCTGAAACCCTCAATGACAGCTTTTGCAAGGGTCATAGGGTTGTTTGTCCCAAGAGATTTGGTCAACATATTGTCCAACCCGGCAAGTCGACATATAGTACCCACGACGTCGCCGGCAATTATTCCCGTTCCTCTATAAGCTGGCTTTAGTACCACTTTTCCTGCCTTGAATTCCCCAACTACTTCGTGTGGGATAGTCCCATCCACTATCGGTACGTCTATTATGTGCTTCTTCGCATCTCTTACGGCCTGACCAATGGCTTGAGGGATCTCACCGGTATTTCCTGAACCCACACCAATCTTGCCTTCATAATTCCCCGCGGCAACTAAAACCCGAAACCTAAGGTTCCTTCCACCCTTGGTAACTTTACTAACCCGGCTTATGTCAATTACGCTATCATCAAAATCATCTTCTCGTCTACCGTTTCTTGCCATAATTAAAAGTCAAGTCCCTCCTCTCTCATCTGGTCGGCCAGTGCCTTAACTTGCCCGTGATAAGGGTATCCTCCCCTATCGAAAACTATCGTTTCATAGCCTTTCTCCAGTAGTTCCGAGGCCATCAAAGAACCCACCTTCCTGGCGGTTTCGATCGTTGCATTATCAACCTCTTCCTCAATTTCTGGACTCAAAGATGAGGTGGCAGCAATAGTTTCGCTATGGATATCATCTATTGCCTGAGCGTAAATATGCCTATTAGATTTCTTTACGTAAACCCTGGGCTTGTTCGATGTCCCTCTAATATTATTCCTGATACGTTTATGCCTTATCTTTCTCCTTTTCTCTCTGTCGACTTTTGGCACTAATGTATCCTCCTAAATTCTGATCATGACTGTTTGTTTCCAGAACTTTTCAGGCTATCCGATTTCTGCTTCTTCCCCGCCGGAAAGCTTACCTTCTTTTCTGATTATTTCTTCGCCCTTATACTTGATGCCTTTTCCTTTATAAGGCTCCGGTGGACGGAGGCTCTTTATATCCGCAGCCACCTGACCCACTACCTGCTTCTCTGGTCCCTTTATTGTGACCTGATCGTTGTCCTCCACCTCGGCCTCAATGTTTTCGGGAATTGGATATTCAATCGGATGAGAGTAACCTAGCTCAAAAACCAGACTTCCCCCCTGTTTCCTTACTCGGTAGCCGAGACCCTCCAGAACTAGTGTTTTTTCAAACGGGTTTACCAGCCCTTCAACCATGTTTGCAACCAAACTACGATAGAGTCCGTGTTTTTCTTTATATTCCTTTTTGTCCGCCTTCCGGCTCATTATAAGTTCGTCATCTTTTATCTCAGCAGTAACAAAATCAGGGTCGTATTCCTGGGTGAATTCTATTCCGTTCTCACCTTTCGCTGTAACCATCCCGGGTTCGACCCTCAGGTCGACGTTTTCCGGTATATCTATCGGTCTCTTCCCAATTTTTGACATCTAAATCACCTCACCAGACCTTAAACAGCAGCTCCCCGCCAACGTTATCCTCCCTGGCGTCCTTACCCGTCATTAGACCGCGCGACGTACTTAGCACTGCGGTTCCCAGTCCACCCAGGACCTTTGGAATTTCCTCCTGAGAAACGTAAATACGCCTGGACGGTTTACTGACCTTTTCCATACCGTCAATTACCGGTTCTCCTTCATTATAACTGAGGCCTATCTCAAGCTCCTTTTTATTGCCAGACAGTTCCTCTACCTCGTATCTCGAAACGTACCCTTCCTCAACCAGTACTTCCGCAACTGATTCCTTGAAGTTCGAACTGGGCAAGGTAACGTCCTCGTGCCCCATCCGACTGGCATTTTTTATCCTCGCGATCATGTCACTTATTGGATCCTGCGTTGTCATTTATGCTCCTCCCGGTATTGCTTTACCAGCTAGCTTTTTTAACACCCGGCAACTCTCCCTTGTGGGCTAACTCTCGAAAACATACTCTACATATCCCGAAATCCCTTATGTAGCCCCTGGAACGTCCACAAATATTACACCTGTTATAGTCCCTGACATCGTACTTTTTCTCTTCTTTCGCTTTTTCAATCAACGCTTTTCGAGCCATAACAACCTCCAGTTATTCTCTGAATGGGGAACCAAGTTCTTTAAGGAGATAGTACCCTTCTCTATCGGTTTCGGCACTAGTAACGACTGTTATATCCATCCCCTGTACCTGCCGAACGTCGTCGAAAGTTATTTCTGGAAACACGAGCTGCTCGTCCATTCCTAGACTGTAGTTTCCCCGTCCGTCAAACGAATCCGGAGAAAGACCCCGAAAGTCTCTAATGCTGGGCAGAGCTACGTTGTAAAGTTTGTTCAGAAACTCGTACGCTCTTTCACCCCTCAGAGTCACCTTACAGCCTACAGGAATACCCCTTCTGATATCAAAATCCGAAATAGACTTTCGGGCCCGCGTCACTACGGGACTTTGCCCGGTTATGTTTTTCAGGTTTTCCAGGGCTCCGTCTATTATGCTTGGGTCCTCATGCTCTGAAATCCCCATATTAACTACGACTTTCTCTATTTCGGGTACTTCCATGGTATTATCGTAACCAAGTTCATTCATCAATCTGTCTCTTACTTCTTCCTCATATTTTTCTTTAAGCATTTCCTATTCCAGAACCCCCTCGCACTTCTTACATACCCTAACCTTATCCCCGGCGACTTCGTCAAACCCAATACGAGTTGGCTCATTACATGACGGACATATAGGCATAACGTTCGAGATATCTATTGGCTCCTCGCGCTCAATTATTCCAGGTTCCTTCTGTTGCTGAGTCCTGCCCTGGTGTTTCAACCGAAAGTTCACGTTTTCTACTACCACTCTATTGTTTTTCGGATCAACACTAAGCACCTCTCCCTCTTTACCCTTGTCGTTGCCTGCAATTACCTTTACCCTGTCACCTTTCTGGACTTTCCTCATATTTACCTCCTATAGAACCTCTGGCGCCAAGGATATAATACGGAGCATATTACCTTCTCTAAGTTCTCTCGTTACCGGTCCAAAAATCCTGGTACCAACCGGTTCCATCCTGTCATCAACGAGCACTGCGGCGTTATCATCAAACCTAATATAAGACCCATCTTCTCTACGATAGTTTCCCGTGGTCCTCACTATAACCGCACGAACTATTTCTCCCTTTTCAAGATCGCTATCGGGTATCCGTTTCTTGACGGAAGCCGTGATCAAATCGCCTATCTTTCCCTGGTTCTTATTGGATTGACCGAGAACGTTTATACACCTCAACCTTTTCGCGCCCGAATTATCCGCTACTTTTAACTCCGTCTCTTGGTGGATCACGCTTCCCCTCCCGACCTTTCCAGTACTTCCGACAGCTTCCACCGTTTCTTTTTGCTTATCGGTCTGGTCTCTGATATCAGTACCTGGTCTCCTTCCTGAGCTTCCTCGGTCTCGTCGTGAGCGTAGAATTTTGATCGCTGCTTAAGGTATTTCTTATACCTCGGGTGCCGCCTCTGGGTATCCACAGCCACAGTAATAGTCTTGTCCATCGCAGTACTGACTACCCTTCCCTTCTTTGTCTTTTTCATTTCACTTCTTCCCCCTCACTTTCCCTTTGAATCGTCTTCGCTCGAGCTATATCTTTTTTCGTTTTCGTGATTTCAGCAGTATTGTCCAGTTCTCCAGTCGCCTTCTGAAATCTCAAGTTAAACAACTTTTCTTTCAACTCGGCGACCTTTTCGTCCAGTTCTTCGGAGGTCATCTCCCTCAGTTCCCCGGGCCTCATTTTTCTCCTCCCAGCTTTATTCTTTCTTTCAACCTCGTTTTTATCGGCAGCTTGTAAGAAACCAACTGGTGTAATCTTTTGGCCTTTTTGGTATCCACGCCTGAGAACTCGAAGACAATTCTTCCCGGCCTGATGACCGCGACCCATTCTGCCGGTTCTCCTTTTCCTTTACCCATTCTAGTTTCTGCGGGAGTTTTGGTTATGGGTTTGTCTGGAAAAACTCTTACCCAGATCTTTGAGTCACGCTGGGTTTCGTGTGCCAGGGTCATCCTCGCCGTTTCTATTTGCTTGCTAGTCAACCAACCGGGATCCTCTGCCTGAATTCCGTATTCACCAAAAGAGACCTTATTGCCCCTGCTGGCTTTTCCTTTTGTTCGGCCACGTTGTTGTTTTCTATGTTTTGTATCAGCTGGATATAATGCCATTTGTTACCATCCTCAATTAGAGACTCAACCCTTCGGGTACACCCTCGGGCAATAATTCTTCTCGGAAAACCCAAGCCTTGACACCGATCGGTCCGTATTTAGTCCGGGCTTCGATGAATCCGTAATCTATATCTGCTCTTATCGTCTGAAGCGGTATTCTTCCTTCATCCTGGGAAACCGACCTCGCAAGGTTTGCTCCTCCGATTCTTCCAGAGCACTTTACCTTTACACCCTTGGCTCCTTTGTCCATCGAGCGAGATATTACTTCTTTCATTGCCCTGCTGGGCGGTATCCTGTTCTCGATCTGAAATGCAACTTCCTGAGCTATCAGCTGGGCCTGGAGGTGAGGATCATTAGCCTCTTTAACGGATATATTTACGTTCCTGCCCGTTTTGTCACTTAGCTCCTCCTGGAAATTATTTATCTCATTGCCACCCTTACCAATTATTATTCCCGGACGAGCCGAAACAATTATCATCGAAATGCGGTCGTCCCTCGGCCTTTCTATACTTACTTCCGCTATGCCTGCACCTCGATACCGTTCCTCGATTAACTCTCGAATTTCGTGGTCTTCGGCGACGTATTCGGGGGCCTTTTCGTCGCTATACCAATTGGATTGCCATTTTTTGTTAACGCCAACTCGAAAACCGACCGGGTTAACTTTCTGACCCATTATTCTTCCTCCACTAGTATTACTGTAATATGGCTTTGCCTTCTTTGCATTAGATCAGCCCTACCTTGAGCTCTTGGCTTCATCCGTTTCATAGTTTGCCCTTCGTCAACCGCGGCTTCCTTAACCTTTAGCTTATCCAGTGCCATATCGTGGTTGTGCTGAGCATTTGCAATCGCTGATTCCAGCGTATCTTTCAGGAACCGGGCGGCTTTCTTCTTGGAAAACTTTACCGTTTTTAGTGCTTCATCAACCGATTTACCCCGGACGGCGTCGGCAACCGGCCGCGCTTTCTTCGGGGAAATTCTTACGTTTTTCGTAATAGCTTTGGCTTCTTTCATACTAACCTACCGGAGTAATTGGCTCTTTCTTCGTGATGCCACCGTGTTCTCTGAACGTTCTGGTCCGAGCGAACTCACCAAGTTTGTGACCAACCATATTCTCAGATATCTCCACTGGAACATGGTCCTTTCCGTTGTGAACTTTTATCGTCAGACCAACCATTTTGGGCAATATCGTAGAATCCCTTGACCATGTCTTGATTTCTTCTATTTCGCCATTCTTCGCCTTATCAACCTTCTCGTCCAAGCTGTCTTTTACGTATGGTCCTTTCTTAACTGACCTTGGCATGACTACCCCCTCTTCTTCTTCGTCCTTCGTCTAATTATCTTTTCGTCACTTCCCTTCGCCTTTCTAGTCTTGCCACCCTTTGCAGGCACACCCGTAGAAGAAACCGGAGGCCTACCTACATGAGCTCGACCTTCTCCTCCTCCGTGAGGATGATCAACGGCGTTCTTGGCCGTACCTCTAACTTTTGGCTTCCTCCCCATGTGTCTTCTACGACCGGCCTTGCCACTCTTAACGTTCTTATGACTCGGATTGCTTACCTGACCAACCGTGGCTGTGCACTCGGGATTAAACGACCTGATTTCACCGGAAGGCAGTTTTACATCGATTTTATCTGGATCCTTGGCTACGATCCGCGCATCAACTCCCGCCGATCTAGCTATCCTCCCTCCACTACCAGGAGAAAACTCCAAATTATGAATCGGCTTCCCGGCTGGAATTTTCTTAAGAGGTAGAGCATTTCCGGGCCTGATCTCGGCTTCCTCTCCTGCTTCAACCACATCTCCAACCTGGAGTTTCAACGGGGATATGATATAGCGCCGTTCACCGTCGGAGTAAAGCAATAAAGTAATCCAGGCAGATCTGTTCGGGTCGTACTCGGTACTCATTACTCTCCCCTTTATCCCCTCTTTGTCCCGCTGGAAATCTATCTTCCTGTACTTCCTCTTGTGTCCGCCTCCACGTCCGCGAACAGTTTCTTTACCCTGATTATTTCTCCCTCCAGATTTTTTCAGCGGTTCGAGCAGGGATTCCTCGGGTTCGTCAGTCGTCAATTCTTCAAAGTCCGTCAACTCGGAATGGCGTCTTGAAGGCGTTACAGGTTTAAACCTTTTTATTCCCATTTTTTCACCTTAACCTATCCAAATATGTCAATCCTATCCCCTTCGGCAAGCCTAACGTAGGCCTTCTTCCAGGCACTAGTCTTACCCTTTTCCTGATTTAGTTGCTCTCTTTTGGGCTTTCCTTGGAGGTTCATAGTATTTACGTCGTTAACTTCAACGTTAAACAATTCCTCTACTGCATTACGGATCATCACTTTATTGGCGTCAGGGTGGACCCGGAAGACGTACTTATTACTTTCCTCCTGGAGTCGCCATGAATTTTCAGTCACTACCGGTTCTACAACGATATCTTCCGTGGTTAATTCCATTTAGACCCCCTGCCTTTCAAATTTACTATCCAGTAAAAGTTCGCTTAGTTCCTCGACGGATTCTCTAGTTATTAAAATCCCTTCATGATTTAAGATTTCATATGCATTAATCTGGGAAGCTGAGATGCATTTAGCAGCTGGAATATTGCTAAAGGACTTTTTAATTTTCCAACTATCTTCTTCCTGAAGGAAAATTATAAGAGTATCCTTGGGCAAATCAAGAGCTTCCAGCAATGCCAACGCTTTTTTAGTCTTCGGTTCTTTGAATTTAAGCTCTTCTACTACTACCAGATTATCTTCGGAATATCGCGTGGAAAGGGCGCTGCGTATAGCCTTGTGTCTCATTTTCTTGGGTAGATCTGTCCCGTGATCCTTCGGCTTGGGACCAAAAATAACACCGCCACCGCTCCAGAGTGGAGACGCTCTGGACCCGTGCCTGGCCCTTCCCGTACCTTTTTGACGCCAGGGCTTTCTGTTAGAACTTTTGACTTCTGATCTATCCTTGGTACTGGCGGTACCAGCCCTTCCATTTGCCCTGTAAGCTTTTACAGCTCGATAAAGGAGGTCGTTATGAAAATCGAGTCCCAGCATTTCCTCGTGAACCTCTAGCTCTTCACTCAGGTTGCCTTCTTCGTCTCTAACGTCTAACTTAATCATTGCTACCCCTGATCTGAATTAAATTATCTCTAGGACCCGGAACTGAACCCTTTAGAACCAAAAGATCATCTTCCGGGCTGGTTTTTAACACTTCCAAGTTCTGAATCGTAACTGTTTCGTTACCCGTCCTTCCGGGCAACTTTTGACCTTTTAAGACTCTACCGGGCTCGACACACATACCAATGGAACCGGGTTTTCTGTGAAATCTCGAGCCGTGAGTTTTCGGTCCACCCGAGAAACCCCAGCGCTTCACAACGCCCTGAAAACCTTTACCTTTTGAGTTACCGGTCACATCAACGGTATCGCCTGACTGAAATTGTTCCACAGTTACCTCGTCGCCCGAATCGTAATCCTCGGGATTATCCACTCGATACTCCACCAAGTACTTTTTTGGCTGAACTCCGTGCTTATCAAAATGACCCTTCATAGGTTTGGTCAATTTCCTCTTCTCTGTATCCTTGTAACCAAGTTGAATCCCGTTATAACCATCCCTTTCAAGGGACTTTACCTGTACAACCACCGCGGGCTCGGATTTTATTACCGTAGCTCCCACAGAAGCACCTGATTCCGTAAAGTATTGAGTCATTCCAACTTTTTCCCCTAACAACCCTAACATTTTATGAACCTCCCAGTTAGTCTGATAACAATCAAGCTATTACAGTTTTATTTCGACGTCGATTCCGGTCGGCAATTCTATATCCATCAGCGCATTTATAGTCTCCGAGGTCGGTTCCTGTATATCGATCAACCGGTTATGTATCCGTCGCTCAAAGTGCTCCATTGAAGTCTTATTCACATGGGGTGATCGTAGAACAGTATACAGCTTTCTTTCGGTTGGAAGAGGGACCGGACCGGAAATCTTTGCTCTGGTTTCCTCCGCAGTCTTAACTATCTTCTCAACCGACCTGTCGACCAACTCGTGGTCATATCCTTTGAGCTTAATTCTTATTTTTTCTCTCGCCATTTTTAATAACCTCGTTTATTTAAGATTTCCTCCTTTACTTTCTCCGGTACTTCTTGGAAATGAGAAAAACTCAGCGAATAAGTACCTCGACCTCGTGTAATGGAACGAAGCCTCGTAGCATAACCAAATGACTCGGCAAGAGGAAGTTTAAATTCCACCAGCTGGATACCCTCGCGGCTCTCTATTCCAGTCACTTTACCTCGACGTTTGGATATATCTTCCATCACGTCACCGACGTGGTCACCGGGAACAAACACCTCTCCTTCCATTATCGGTTCAAGCAACCGTGAGTTCCCTTTGAGTGCTCTGGTTGTTGCCCGCGACCCTGCCGCTTTAAAAGCCATATCGGAAGAATCCACTGGATGATGGGCGCCATCGTAAAGAGTAGCCCGTACGTCTGTTACGTTATAACCGGCCAGTTGCCCATTTCCAAGGGATTCTTCGATTCCCTCTCTGACGGATTTGATATATTCCTTTGGAACTCTTCCTTCCTTTACCTCATTTTCGAATTCAAAGCCGGAACCGCGCTTTAGCGGCTCAAAGTGAATCTTGACCCGGGCATACTGTCCCCTGCCCCCGGACTGCTTGGCAAATTCCTCGTCAATATCGGAGTCCGACTTGAGTGTCTCTTTATATGTGACACTGGGTTTCCCAACGAGTGCCTCTACATCGAATTCCTCTTTCAGCCTTCTCGTCAATATCTCCAGGTGGAGCTCCCCCATCCCCGAAATTATCGTCTGGTTGGTGTCTGGATCGTTCTCCACCTTAAAAGTCGGATCTTCCTTGGCTAACTTGTTGATAGCATCAGTTAAACGGCTTTCGTCAGATTCCTTCCGGGGTTCTATTGCCACTGATATAACCGGTTCGGGAAAATCTATTCGCTGAAGTACTATCGGGTCATCTTTACTGCAAAGAGTCTCCCCGGTGGACGTATGATCGGGTCCGACTACAGCTACTATATCCCCAGCCTTGGCTTCATCCACTCTCTCCCTTCGGTTTGCATGCATGTGAAACATTCGGGAGACCCTTTCCGTGTTACCCGAATTCGGGTTATATACGTTATCTCCTTCTTCCAGAGTTCCCGAATAGATTCTTAAATAAATCAGTGTTCCGGTATACTGATCCGTGGTCACCTTGAACGCAAGGCTCGCAAGAGGCTCTTCCGGCGAAGGATACCGCTTTAGCTTTTCCCCGTCTTCCTCTCCATCCACGCGAAAACCTTCAACTGCCGGAACGTCGTTCGGGCTGGGAAGATAATTTACCACGGCATCCAGAATAGGTTGAACCCCTACGTTTTTAAGAGCCGAACCACCCAGAACCGGCACACACGAACCCACTATAGTAGCCTTACGGATAGCCCGGACGAGCAGGTCTTTGGAAATTTCTTCTTCTTCCAGGAATTGCATCATCAACTCGTCATCGTACTCGGCGGCCTTCTCAACCAGATCTTCTCTCCACCTGGCCGCTTTGTCCTTTACGTCCTCCGGAATCGGACTGCGCTCGTATTCCGCACCTTTCGTATCCTGATCCCAGGTCATTAGCGACGGATTAATCAGGTCTATCATTCCTACCAATTCGCCCGAATCGTCCCTATAAACTAATTGAAGCGGCAGGGTGGTTACCCCTAACCGCTCTTCGATCATTTCTATCGTCTTGTCGTATCGTGATTCCGTCCTATCAAGCTTGTTTACAAAGGCAATCCTCGGCACATTGTAACGATCAGCCTGTCGCCAGACCTTTTCGGACTGGGATTCGACCATTTCAACGCCGGAGAACAGTGCTACCGCACCATCCAGAACCCGAAGAGACCTCTCTACTTCCGCAGTGAAGTCCACATGGCCGGGAGTATCGATAATATTAATCTGATGATCCTGCCAGTAGCAGGTGGTAGCGGCAGAAGTTATAGTTATCCCCCGCTCTTTTTCCTGGTCCATCCAGTCCATTTCTGCGTCCCCGTCGTGGACTTCCCCGATCTTATAGGTCCGACCGGAGTAATATAACATTCGCTCCGTTGCAGTAGTCTTCCCAGCATCGATATGCGCCATGATGCCGATGTTCCGCATTTCCTCGAGCTCCTCGTCCCTTATCTCTTCGTCCACAATCCCGTCTGTTTTCTGTTTTGTCATTATCATAATATAAATTCCTATAAATCCCTAAGAGCGGCTAAGATACAAAAACCCTTTCTCAATTGGAAAGGACTTTATGGAGATAAAACCAGATTAATCTCGAATCGCCGAAGATTTACCAGCGATAATGGGCAAAGGCCTTATTAGCCTCCGCGCGTCGGTGGGATTCAAGCTTTCTCTCGTAAGCTTCCCCTTCCTTGTTGCTGGCCAATATTATTTCGCTCGCCAGACGCTCTTCCATCCGGGGTTCGTTTCTTGATGAAGCAACATCAACCAACCAGCGGAAGGAAAGCGCAACCTGTCTATCCGATGAAACTTCGTACGGCACCTGATAATTTGCCCCTCCAACTCTTCTGCTTCTCGTCTCCAGTTCGGGCGAAATATTATCTATCGCTTCCCGGAAAACTTTGACTCCAGGCTCTCCTTCTCTCTCTTCAATTAGAGAAAAAGCCTTGTAAATAATTTTAAAAGCAAGGTTCTTCTTTCCATCCTGCATTATATAGTTTGCAAACTTCCCGACCAACTTGCTCCCGTGTTTAATGTCTTGGTTTACTTCACGTCCAGGCAATCCCATTAATCCATCCTCCTAACTCGGCTTCTTCGTTCCATATTTAGACCGGCCCTGTTTCCTTCCATCTACACCGGTTACGTCGTAAGCTCCGCGAACAATATGATATCTTACCCCCGGCAAATCTTTAACTCGTCCCCCTCTAACCAGCACTACGGCATGTTCCTGCAATTCGTGACCCTCGCCAGGTATGTATGCCGTTACTTCTTTTCCATTACTCAACCTGACTCGCGCAACCTTCCTCAACGCCGAGTTCGGCTTTTTCGGAGTCCTGGTATATACCCTGGTTACTACCCCTCGTTTCTGTGGACAGCCGTCCAGAGCCCGGGAGCTGGTCTTCTTCTTCTTACTCGATCTTCCTTTCCTTACTAGCTGATTAATCGTCGGCATATCTTATTCTCATCACTCCTGTTAAGTGCCAGAAATTATAAGCTAGCCCCTTTTTATTGTCAAGCTGACTTAGAATCCACGGGACTTAGCCCCTCTTTCTCTTCTCCAGTTTCGGCTCGCTCCTCTTCCTGAGGCATCTTCTTGTCTTCGTTTTCCTCATCCTCGAATCCGGTTCCTACCGATACTTTCTTGCCTACAATTATGTTGGGCTTAAGGCCCTTTAGTTCATCGGACTGGCCACTCAAAGCCGCATTGGTTAGTGCAGACGTGGTTCTCTGGAACGAAGCCGCGGAGAGCCAACCTTTGGTTTTGAGAGCGGACTTGGATATCCTCAATAGCTGTCTATCCGCTTCGGGAAGCTGGAATTCCTTTACCCGTAAATCCTTGACCTCGCCATCAAAAATCACGGGTATTTCTTTTATACCTGACTCCGTCGCGTATTCCAGTACGTTTTCCGTCACTGTTTCCTCTTCCTTTGCTATCAACCGCTTACCCTTCTTTACGTCTTCAGCTATCTCCCTTCCCAGTATTTCCCTTCTATTTTCCCTGACCTTTTCGTTCTTTATCCTCAACTTATTAACCACATTCCTGAATTCTTCCAGGGTAATCAATTCGTTTTGAGTCAGGTCAGAATCCCCTCTATCACTTACTATCACGTTATTCAACATCTGAGCAATAATAATTTCGACGTGGGTATCGTTAATGTCTACTCCCTGACTCTTATAGACCTTCTGGATCTCGGTAAGTAAATATTCGTAGGTTCTTTCTACTCCCGCTTTATCCAGCAAGTTGTGTGGCGGAATTACTCCTTTGGAGAGTTGTTCTCCCGGCTTAACTTTATCACCCAGGTCTACAACGGGAGAGTGCGTAATATTAACCTCTTCCCGATACCTGTAAGTTAACCGGGCGAAATCTTCATTTACTTCCTCCACTTCGTTAATAATCAGCCTACGGTCTGCCGGTCTGTCGATGGAAAAAAGCGTTTTGCCTTTTTTCACCTCTTCTCCGTCTACAACTTCCGGAATCATGGCTTCGGAAAGTGGAATTCTCTTGCGCCCATCCTCAGGCTGGAATATAATCACCGAATTATCAGCGATTATTAAAACGCCTGACTTGTCGGCTGTTAACTGGTCAGAACTTTTTAGATCAATGAGCTTTTCTCCTTCATCGACACCCTCGCCTTCCTCGACCAGCGGCTTTGCCAGAGGAGGTATAAGGTGGTCAACCACGTTCCCTTCGTGATCGGTAAGAGAAATCAACCGTTTGCCTCTGTCTATCTCCTCAATCGTCCCGCCTTTCTTGGCAAATACCTGATCAAGTTTGACCTTATCGGAGAGAACGTCTCCTTTTTCTACGAAATCACCAGACTCCTTTTCGATCTCCAGCCCGTCAGGCAATTCGTAGTAGGCATCCGAACGACTCATAAGAAGATACATAACCCTCTGACCTTCTTCCTCTACTATCCGAACCGTTCCGGCGTGAGGGCTTGTATTGTCGACGACATCCGATAGGTTTGCTTCTTCATCAGGTTCCACCAGACAAAGAGACGAAGGGACCGTTAACTCCTGAGATTCCCCTTCAATCTCTATTCTCTTTCCTTCTTCCGTGTCAGTCATCTCTGTGATGTGGCCTTCTATGTCGGTGATAGTAGCCTGGGCACTCTTCGTCGTCTTCCGTGCTTCGAATAATTCTTCCGCTCTGGGTAATCCCTGAGTAATATCCTCTCCTGCAACACCACCGGAGTGGAATGTTCTCATTGTCAACTGAGTTCCAGGCTCACCGATCGACTGAGCCGCAATTATTCCCGCAGCCTCTCCTTTGTCCACAAGTTCGTGTGTTGACATATCCATGCCATAACACTGCTGACAGACACCTTTCTCCGTCTCACATGTTACCGGAGACCTAACCACAATTTGCGGTCGCACTTTGATCTCACCTACGCCACTAGCTTTCAGTTTACCCCGTTCGGCCGGACCTATAACTTCGTCTCTCTCTACAATCACGTTACCACTTTCCGGGTCGCGAACATCTTCCAGGCTACTGGTGCCCATTATCTTTTCCAGGCCATCGTTGGAAAGCTCGACGGTTATCTTTTTTCTTTCCAGACGGGAGGCTAGTTCCTTGTCTACAAGTTCGCCTTCTTCTCCCATCACGCTACCGTCATCGGGATCAATAACGGGTTCAGCTAATGTTTTTCCGTAGACCCTCTCCTCGATACCTTCCATTAGTTCCCCGCCATCGTATCTCAACGGGTCTATCTCGAGCCCTCTATTGGTGCCACAGTCCGACTCCCGGACTACTATATTCGAAACAGCTTCGACAAGCCTCCGCGTCAGATAGCCGGAATCGGCTGTTTTCAGTGCGGTGTCGGCAGTCCCTTTCCGTCCACCGTGGGTGGATATAAAGTATTCCATCATATCCAAGCCCTCTCGGAAGTTTGACTTAACCGGCATCTCTATTACATCGCCGGAGGGATCCGCCATAAGTCCACGCATACCAGCTAACTGCTTCACCTGATCGGCACTTCCGCGAGCTCCCGAACCTACCATCATCTGAAGAGAATTAAACTTGTTTTCCGCAAAGTTACTCATGGTAGCATCTTCGATCTCGTCCACCGTCTCGTGCCAGATGTCCACGATCGTGGAAGATCTCTCGTCTTCGGAAGCAAGTCCTCGCTCAAACATTTCGTTCACTTCTCTTACCCTGTCCATAGCTCGTTCGAGAATGGCGTCCTTTTCATCTGGAGCCAGACAGTCGGTCGTAGAAATGGTAAGTGCCGATTGAGTCGCTTCAGAGAAGCCAAGTTCCTTAAGATCGTCCAATAAACTAACGACCCGTTCATTTCCGTAGTTTTCGTAAACCTTCATCAAGAGCTCAGAAATATCAGAAGATTCAAACTTCTTATCGTAATTCCTGAGATCGGATGGGAATAGTTCGTTTAACTTCGCCCTACCAAGAGTAGTATCGACTATCTCCCCGTCAATACGAATCTTTACAGGAGCGTGAAGACCAATAACGTCGTTTTGGTAGGCCCTTTTTGCTTCCTGGAGGTTGGCAAAGTACTTGCCCTCTCCCTTACCATCCTCGTCTATTTCGGTAAGATAGTAGTAAGCGTAAATCTGATCCTGCGTCGGTTTAGTAAGCGGTCCTCCGTAAGCTGGAGAAAGCAAATTTTTCGACGAGAGCATTATATCTCTCGATTCGTTTACGGCTTCCCTCGTTAACGGAAGGTGAATAGCCATCTGATCTCCGTCAAAGTCCGCGTTGTAGGGCGGACAGACGTGCGGATGAATATGTATGGCATCACCGTCTACCAGCTTTGGCTCGAACGCTTCTATACCAAGTCTATGCAGGGTCGGGGCTCGATTGAGCAGTACGGGCCTTTCCTGGAGGAGATCTTCCAAATAATTCCAGACGTCAGGCATTTCCCCCGCAAGAGCTTTGTTCTTTATCTCGTTGTAATCCGAATAGGTCGTGTCATCCAGGTACCTGGTAACGAAAGGCTTGAAAAGTTCCAGAGCCATTTTCTTCGGAACTCCACACTGCCAGAGCTTCAGTTCGGGATCAACAACGATAACTGCTCGACCGGAATAGTCAACCCGCCTTCCGAGCAGGTTACGCCTTAGCCTACCGTGCTTGCCCGATATTCTATCCGAAAGCGACTTTAGCGGACGGTCGTCCTTCCCTCTAATAGGTGTGTTTTTCTTTTCATTATGTATAATGGCGTCCACTGATTCCTGGAGCATTCGACGTTCGTTCCTGAGGATAACCTCGGGAGCTCCCATGTCCTCCAGCCGCTTGAGTCTGTTATTTCTGTTTATAATCCTTCTATAGAGGTCATTGAGGTCAGTGGTAGCGAACTTCCCACCTTCCAGGTGAACTATCGGCCTGAGGTCGGGAGGAAGTACCGGTATTGCGTCCAGGGCAATATAGCTTGCTTCGTTCCCTGAGTCTCGGAGTTTCTCGACTACACTAAGCCTTTTAGATAGCTTATTTTTTGCTGTCTTTGAGGTTTCCTTGCTTAACCTATTGCTGAGCGACTGACTGAGCTCTTCCAGATCGATGTTTTCCAGCAATCCTTTGATCCCTTTCGCTCCAGTGTACGCAGAAAATCCGGCAGGATACAATCTTTCGTAAGCTTCCTTCTCAAGCTGGGCAATCTTTTGTCCAACTTCCAGAGGAACTTCTTCGTTTTCCACGGAAGTTACCAAAAAAGCAAGGTTGTCGACTTCTTCCTGTGCCTCCTCGGATTCTATGGCGTCGCCATAGCGGGATTTCGCCATTTCGAGGAAAGTTTCAGAACAGATTTCACCTACCGGCGTCTCCGCAATAAGGTCTCCTTCTTCAACCTCGTCTCCGTCACTGACCTCAAGAATGACGTCTTCCGATACGGGGAATTCTTCATCCGCTATCGAAACCACGGCGATGCCTTCTCCGTTCTGTAATTTTTTGTGGTCAATCGATACTTCTCCGTCTTCGTTTGC
Organism: Candidatus Bipolaricaulota bacterium; assembly: GCA_018334915.1. Lineage (GTDB taxonomy): Bacteria > Bipolaricaulota > Bipolaricaulia > M55B111 > M55B111 > JAGXLP01. The sequence goes on along the minus strand of JAGXLB010000001.1, from coordinate 53,204 downwards.
GGTAAGTTTCGGTGCGTCATTTATTACGATGCCGTTCTCCGTTTCAAAATCCAGGTGCCGGGATAGTATTTCCAGTTCAGAACTATAGAGGCGCTCACCCTCCCTCACTTTATCGCCTTCCGTGGAAATAACGATCTCAATATCTTCAAGCGTTGTCTCTGCTTCGTAGTAAGCTATCTTCCTCAGAGTTTTCTTCTTTATATCCAGTAACTTGCTCAGCGGACTGGATATACCTTTAAGAAACCAAAAATGGATAACGGAACTTGCAAGTTCGATGTGACCCATGTTTTCGCGCCTGACCGAAGAATCAGTAACTAGAACGCCACACTTTTCGCAGGTTATACCCTCGTATTTCTTCCCTTCGTATTTTCCACAGGCACACTTATAATCCTCTTCAGGCCCGAAAATTTCCTCGGCGTACAACCCACCCTTTTCGGGCTTGTGAGTTCTATAATTTATCGTCTCTGATTCAGTAACCTCACCGTGAGACCATCTCCTGATCTCTTCCGGTGAAGCAAACATCAATTTTACTTCCTTGATATCGTCACCCGACAACATCCGCAATCACCTCGCTACTAATGATAAAACCAACCATTTTACAGGAGTCTTCTTATGGATATTACTTGTAGAAAGGCACCTAACGTTGGTTGAGACTTATTCTCTTTCTAGCCTTGCTGAGCTTGAAAAAGTGCAAAATCTACACTATTCAGGTTAAACCATAACGTCACAATTTTTTAACCCCGATTCTTTAGTTGTTGGATTTGATAAGATTGGGAAAGCCCGACAGTTAATGTGAAGTAATTCTCCAGCTCTAATATGCCGCAAGATAACCGAGAAAAGTATAATAAGAAGAACACCCTCTTTGGCCCTACTCACTTGCCGAGCTGGAGCGCGTTCTAAAACCACCTCTAACCGGCAAAACCCGAAAAGCGCTTAATATCGAAAGTAATCAATTCCCGATCAATCTTCTCCTCTACCTGAACTTGCACCTTCTTTTTCGCTTTTTCCTGTCTCTCCGGAACCTTTACCGTTCCCGTCCTTCCCCCCATTATTACCATTTCCTTTATAACTGCTATTACCGTCACCATAATCGGTTCTGTAAAAACCGCTCCCTTTAAACCTAATTCCGACACTTGAAATTACTCTTTCGGTTTCTCTGGCTCCACAAACCGGACATTCGGGCTCTTCGTCCTTTTTTCCGTTCCTTTGCAGGACCTTAAAGGTGTTATCACATTCAGTACAGCGATACTTGTATAAAGGCATAAACCCCCCACCTCTCCATAAAATCTAAATTACCCGATTTAGAAATAGCTACTTCATCTTCCCGTAAAGTCCACGATTCTGACTACATTTTTCTACTTTTTTGGTACCAAATCAAGGCTGGTGCACTAGAATAGATAAGTATAAAAGCATTAAGTTAACTTAACGAAACTGCTCACCAATTATAAGGCAGGTGGGAACGATTTCAACTCATTCCAGGAAGTCCTTCCAGCTTTCCCCGCCAGCGTTATTGACTCGTGAGCCATCTCCCTTTGAGGTCACTGCACCGGATTCTTTCTTTACGTATATTTTCTCTTCATCAGGAATCTCTTCAAGAAACCGGGAAGGCAAGTGGCTGAACCTCTGACCGTAGAGAAACCTGCTGTCAGTGTAAGTAAGGAATACCCTGTTCTTGGCCCTTGTCAGACCCACGTAACAAAGTCTCCTTTCTTCTTCCATTCTCTGCTCTTCCAGCGACCTTTTATGAGGCAGTAATCCATCCTCCATTGCAACCATAAAAACATAACCAAACTCTAGCCCTTTCGCCGAGTGTAACGTCAACAACGATACTTTATTACGCTGATTCTCGTAATTATCCACGTCGGATTCAAGGGCAACGTTTTCAAGGAATTCCTCAAGGTCCAGGGTTTCGTCCTTCGTCTCCTTTATTTGACCAATTAACTCTCGTACGTTGTTTCTCCGGTCTTCAGCCGATTCCGGATCATATTCCTTTTCGAGGAAAGAGAAGTAGCCAGTCTCCGAAATCACCTGTTTTACGAAGTCAACTAAACCCCCTTCTCCCCTTCGCTCTCTCATATCCTCGATTAATTCCTTAAAATTTTCCAATCTGGACTTCTGGCGGCTTGAGAGCTCGGAAGGTTTTTCTTCGTTCGTTAATACGTCCCACACGGACGCACCCTGACTTCGGGCCAATCGTCGAATCGCTTCCTCGGTTTTTGATCCTATCCCTCTCCGGGGAACATTGATTATCCGAAGGAGATGAAGATCGTCATGAGGATTACAGACAACCCTTAAATACGCCAGTACGTCCTTTACTTCCCGCCTTTCATAGAACCTGGTCCCCCGGACAATCTCGTAAGGAATATTACGTTTCACCAGCTTCTTCTCGATTCCCCGAGACAGAGGATTAACTCTGTACAGGATGGCTATTTCTCCGAGTTTAACCCCCTTTTTCCTGAGTTCCTTTATTTGCCGGATGAGGAAGTTTGCTTCGTCATCTTCATCGGATGCGTTATAAACCGTTATGGACCTTCCCTCACCCCTCTCAGGCTTCATTTTTTTCTGCTTCCTAAGCTTATTATTTTTTATTATCGCGTTAGCCGCCCTTAGTATGGGCTTTTTGGACCGGTAGTTTCTGGAGAGGTGAACCACTTTTGCGTTAGGGTAGTCTTCTTCGAACTCCAGGAGGTTACTTACGTCCGCCCCCCTCCAGCTGAAAATGGCCTGGTCGTCATCCCCTACCACACAGATGTTATTCTTCGGGGCTGCCAGCTGGCTTGCCAGTACGTACTGAGCGTGATTTGTATCCTGGTACTCGTCGACGAGTAGGAATTCAAATCTTTCTCGCCACTTTTTAACGGTTTTCAGATCTTTCTCAAGCAACGCCGTTGGAAGCCTTATCAAATCACCAAAATCCAGACCGTTCCACTCTTCCAGTTTTTCCTGATAACTATTATAGACACGGCTAACCACTCCTAAAGTGTAGTCATCGATCTCCCCTGCTTTTTTTGACCGAAATTCATCCGGACCGATCAAGTCATTTTTGGCGTCGTTAATAAACGACGCTATTACCCCGGGCTGGAACTCCTCGGTAGAAATATCCAAATCCACCATAATCTCTTTTATTGCCTTCTTCTGGTCGGCCTGATCGTAGATAGTGAAGTACCTATCGTAACCTTTATCAAGAACTTCGATGAGATCACGGAGCAGCTGAGCCCCCAGTGCATGAAACGTGCCAAGCCAGGGAGACCTATCAACCAGCTGCCGGGGTAATAAGTTTTCCAGCCGTTCGTTCATTTCGTCAGCCGCTTTGTTAGTAAAAGTTAGTCCAAGGATATCGGAGGGCGGAATTCCAAAGTGGTCTATTAAATAAGCCGCCCGGTGAGTAATTACTCTTGTCTTCCCACTCCCTGCTCCGGATAGCACCAAAATGGGTCCTTTATAATGAGTAACTGCGCTAATCTGTTCAGGATTTAGTTCTTCCAGTAGTTTGTTAGATTTATTCATGGTTTTGTTTTTAAAGTTTTTAAATTAGGAATTAACGAAGATAAGATACTATAACGATAGCTCGGCTAACTTCCGACTTTCAAGAGGAGGTACTTCAAGGGTATAGGTTTCGTTATCGTGCTCAAACCTGTAATTGACGGGGACGCTTAACTGCCCGTCTACCTCACTTTTCGCAACTGTAACCCTGGCAGCTAAATCAACGACTTCCTCCAGGGCATTTTCGGATTTTCCGTCCCAGTCGGACCGAACCAGCCCCATGGGCCCCTTATGGGTAGGAAGGTAAAACCGTAAATCCCGGGGAAGAAAGTAATTTTGCAGTTCTCTTTTCTCTTCGGGATTTTTTGCTAAAACCAGCTTTGTATCAGGAGGAATTTTGTAATAATCTCTGAAATCCAGCAACCTGAGATCGTTTACGTTAAAATCCTCTTCCTCGACCAGGTCTTTCAATCTTCTCCGGTATTTCGGACTTGTTAATTTGCACCTTGTACCCGCTCCGAAGTACTGGGAATCCGAGTTCAGGTCAAGTTTTTCTGCAAGGGACTGCAATGAATCCTCCTTTCTGGCGTCAATATCATTATCGGAAGTAATCCAGCCTTTCCTCTCCGGAAGGGAATTATTCATATTCGGGGAAAGCGGGCGAAAAACCAGATCCCCCACTCCGGCACTTCTTTCGATTTTCGCGAGTTTTTCGGCCCAGTATTCACCCCTTAAATCGGCCCTCTCCCCGGAGATCAAGAAATCCCCCCCAACTCTATCAAGAAACTCACCCCCGGTTTTCAGCAGGGCAAATCTACATCTCGTGCAAAAAGAATCCGCCTCTGGTGAATCTACTCCCTCGGTCGAGGCTATACATTCCGTTCGACGCTTTATCGACTTACTCCTGAATTGACATTCGGGCCATAAATTATTTGCGATATCCTTAATTTCTTCGTAGTAACCGAAGAACGGTGACCGAAAGGTCAGAAGAATTACCCTATTGACTTTACAATGGCTTACCGCTATCTCCGTGGAAAGAGAACTCGAAAGGCTACCTGAGAATAGAGAAACAGCCTCTCGCATCAAAAGGCTCCCCGCTTAGATAGTCGAGCTAGCTCCGGCCCGAGTCAGTTAGATCTGAGGATCGATCAACCCGTATTTGCCGTCGTCTCGTTGGTAGATTATATTTATCTGATCTTTATTCGAATTTACAAAAACGAGAAAATCTTGCTGATACGCATCCAGCTGCAGAGACGCTTCGTCCGGCGTCATCGGCTTCTTAAAATAAGTATCCGTCTTTACTATTTCTTCCCTCTGATCCTCGTCCGAGGATAAGTAGTCAGAACTAACCCTTCCTTCCTCATCCAGTTCTCCTTTATGTTTGTCCTTAAGTTTTTCCTTAATTTTTTTTAGCTGACGTTCCAGTTTATCCATTGCGCTATCCAGCGAGACGTACATGTCGTCGGATTCCGCGGTCGCCTTTGCTATCTTTTTATTAATTAAATGAGCGAATACCGTAACCGTTCTTCTCTCCTTTTCCACGTCCATAGTAACTTCGACGCTTATTATTCCATCGAAAAATTTTTGTAGGCTTTCAGCTTTAGATATGGCGTATTCTCTTAAAGGGTCGCTCTGCTCCATATGCCTTTCTTCTATCTTAACTTTCATTTGTCTCACCTACGTTAAAAATTATAGTAACCTATCGGTTTTGCTAATTCAAAAAGACGCCGACCGCCCCCGGGTCTGTCCCTCGAAAAAAATAACAATTACATCAGTTCAGTACCGGAACCCGCCCGGGGAATTAACTTCTGTCCGAAATGAAATTCGCCGAACCTATCCAGAAGGGAAAATCCTTCCTGCAACTGATTTTCCGTAACTTTCAATCGCTGAACCCCGGCCTGAGGGGTCGCGCTTAATTTAATTAGGACTTTCCTTAGACCACCGGATACTGGAAACTCTTTTTTCGTCGAACAACCGGAACAAACTACTCCGCCGGCCTCCGGGGAGAATCGAACAGACCCTTCATCTTCAACCGACCTGCCACAGCTAGCACACTCTCTCAGCTTGGGTCGGTAGCCCAGATTTCGAAAAAGTTTAAGATAAAACCCCAGTTCGACCACCCTGGCCCGTACCTGGCTTTCGTCGAGAGATAATAGAGTCTCCTTAAGCAAATCGTAAGCTCTCATTTCTCGCTGGCCCTCTTCCAGCAGCTTATTAATTATTCGGGCGCATCGCAGGCCGGCATCAATAGCCTCACCGGAACTTCTTATCCCTTCCCAGTTTTCGATCAACTCGGCTTCACTGATAAACTCCAGCCCAGAACCCTGATAGAACACTACCCTAACCAGGTTCAGTAGATCAAACACACCTCCAAATTTGCTTTCAAGCTTTCTGGCACCCTTTGCAATTCCTGCGAATTTTCCCGATTCCCTTCCAAATAGAGTTACCACGTAGTCGCTATCCTTAAAATTTACCTTCCGAATGACAAATACAGTGGCTTTTTCTAATGCCATTAATAGAAGTTTACTGTTAACCTAACCTTCCGGTGCACCCTGCACTATCTCAACGCCGCTACTCGCACCTATCCTGGTGGCACCCGCTTCTACCATTTCTTTAGCCGCTTCGAAGTCGCCTATACCTCCGGCGGCTTTTACGCCAACGTCGTCCGAGACTACACTGCTCATTAGTTTTACGTCCTCGACAGTGGCACCGGAAGGACCAAACCCCGTTGAGGTCTTAACGAAATCGGCGCCACTGGCCTGAGCTATCACACAACCGGCCCGCTTGGCCTCTTCTTCCAGCAGGCCCATTTCCAGGATAACTTTTACGAGTACGTCCTTTGTACTTCCTTCCGCGGCTTCGGTAACTGCAGCTATGTCTCGAGCAACCACTTCGTAATCCCCTCTTTGCAAAGCGGGGATATTCACCACCATATCAAGCTCATCCGCACCGTCTTCTATCGCCAGCTGGGCCTCGAATCCTTTTGCCCCCCGTTTGTGAGTTCCGTGCGGGAAACCAACCACGGTATCGACCTTAACATCCGTCTCTTTTAGCATATCTTTTGCAGTTCTAACGTAGATAGGTTCAATACAAACCGAGGCAAAACTGTACTCTTTCGCTTCCCGGCATACTTCTTTTACGTCTTCTTCCGAAGACTCAGGTCCCAGAGTGGTATGATCGATTAAAGGCGCTACGTCAGATTTTTTCATTTCTCCCTCCTGTGATAGTTCATTCAGTATCAAAACCAGCCAAAGACTCTACGGAATCGGACTTTCTATTCCAGTTCTTTGCCACTTTCACTTTCAGATCCAGATACACTTTTCTACCTGTCAGCTTTTCCAGGTCTTTACGGGCTCTCTTACCAATTTCCTTAATCTTCTGACCCTTCTTGCCAATTATGATTCCTTTCTGGGACCCCCTTACCACGAAAATATCAATATATACTTCCAGCAGGTCCTCTTCATCTCTGAATTCGTAGGACTTAGTCCGGGTTGCAACGGAGTAGGGCAACTCTTCGTAAGTTAATTCGTAAACTTTTTCCCTTACGAGTTCCGACATCAGGAATTCAAGAGGCTTATCGGTGGAAACGTCTTCGGGGAAGAGCCTATTTCCTTCCGGTAGATACTCGATAATTTTATTTAGTGCTATATCGATACCGTCCCCTGTCAAAGCCGAGACCGGGATATATTCCTGAAAGATCCCTTCGTTCTCGTAAGCTTCGAGAGTTCTGGCTATTTCCGCTGGCGAATGAATGTCTACCTTATTTACCAGTAGAAAAACGTCTTCTTTCTGGCTTGAAATCTTCTTGAGGAAAGGACGCTCGTCCCCGAGAACCTCCTCCCAGGGCTCGACCATATAAAGAATCAGATCTGAACCTTTTATCCCCTTCTTCGCCTCTTCTACCAGGTAACTGCCCAGTGAGTTGTCGGGTTTGTGGATGCCGGGTGTATCCAGAAATACAACTTGGGCATCATCACGGTTATAAATACAATTTATTCTATTGCGCGTAGTCTGGGGTTTGTCGGAAGTTATGGAAACTTTATCCCCTACTATCTTATTTACAAAAGTGGATTTACCGACATTTGACTTACCCAAGAGGTGAACGAATCCGGATTTCAACTTGTCCTCCTTTCATCTTAATATATTATAGTTAAGCGAGGCTGGCTCTTCCAGCAGGTTGGCACGGGAAACTCTTGTCCACCCTTCCCCTGCCGGGTATAATGGCTTTTGATCTTTTAAAAGGAAAGAAAAATAACCAGGAGTGGGGTTTTCAGTTTGAAAATTTTAGCTAAAGCTTTTGCCAAAGTTAATCCGCGGTTAAAAGTACTGGGAAAGTTAGATGGGGGATATCACGACCTCGATATCAGTTTTTTGAGCATCAATCTGGCGGACCGGATGACTTTCGAATCCTCTAATCAGGGAGTTATCAGGGTCTCGACCGGGGTCGATATCCCGAAGGAAGATAATTTATGTTACAGGGCCGGGAAAAAGCTTAAAAATTCATGTTCCGTGAAGCAGGGAGCAAATGTCACGCTGGAAAAAAGAATCCCGATTGGAGGAGGGCTGGGAGGAGGAAGTTCCAACGCGGCTACCACGCTTATCTGCCTTAATCGGCTATGGGGCTGTGGTCTCACCCGAAAATCACTCATAGGGTTAGGAAAGGAGTTCGGAGCTGACGTACCCTTTTTCTTTTACGGAGGATACTGCACCGGTAAAGGGAAAGGTTCAGAGTTGAGTAAGAAGGAGAATATATTTCGGGATCGGTTGATTCCCTTAATTATACCCCCTTTTTCCCAGCTTACTTCGGAAGTATATTCAAAGTTTGATCAACTGCGGGGTAGTTTCGACAAACAGCCTGCCAAAGACTACCGAGACAATCCTCCCGGAATCGGAAATTTTACAGTGGAAAACGACCTCCAGCGTGCCTCATTAGACTTAAACCCAGAACTGGAAACTTACGTAGACCTTCTACAAAACTCTTCCACGGTCAAAGCGGCTGGGTTGGCAGGAAGTGGTAGTTCGATATTTGGTATTTCTCGGAAAGACGTATCTTCAGAAGAGATTAAAGAAGAGTTAGAAGAAGATTTGCGGTCTATATCCGAGGAAGCAAAAGTGATAGTGGCGAGGCCCACGAACCACGGCCAGCTAATACAGGAACAGGAGGGTTAATCGTATGCAGGTGACGATAGACGGACCGGCTGGAGTAGGAAAAACCAGCGTAGGAAGGAAGGTTGCCAGGAGGTTTTCGCTGTTATTTATTCAGTCCGGTCAACTCTACAGAGCATTGGCCTACGGGAAAATCAACGACTTTGATCTCGATTCACTCTCACTAATCCCCTGTGATAAGACGGAGCCGGAACTGGTTATAGGTGGGGAAAAGCCCAGTGAAGAACTCACCAGGGAGGAAATCGGTGAGAAAGCCTCAAAGATGGCTAAAAAAGAAGTAATCAGGGAGCTCGTAAACGAAAGAATTATCGATATAGCTAAAGACAGGGACGTGCTTGTCGAAGGCAGGGATATCGGAACGGCGGTTTTAACCGAGGCTGAGGTCAAGATTTATCTTACAGCTACGGCGGAGGAGCGGGCAGGTCGGAGGAAAAAACAGATGGAAACTGACCGATCCATAGAAGAAATCGAGGCGGGGATCAAAAAGCGCGATAAACGTGATCAGACACGGGAATTGGCCCCGCTCAAACCTGCTGAAGACGCGGTAATCATCGATACGACATCGTTATCCGAAAAGGAAGTATTAAAAAAGGTTTCCGGGATAATCACCGAACACAAAACTCGAGAGAAGTGATTCCAGGTGAAAGAAAAAATAGGTGAGTTTCTTCACAGACTGGGTTATGTAGGGCTTCTTGTGATAATCTACCTCATTTCCAAACTGTTATTCAGGCTAAAAGTGAGGGGTAAAAAAAATATCCCCGAAAAAACGGAAGATCTGGTAATTACCTCAACTCATTCAAGTTACTGGGACCCTCCATTAATAGGAATAACTTTTGGGCTCCGGCGAAAAATTCATTTTATAGCCAGGGAAGGTTTATTAAACAATCCAATATTCTCGTTACCGGTAAGGACTTATTCCACCACGATAAACAGAGACAAATTTGGAAAGAAGGACCTAATCAATATGCTAAAAACATTCAAACAAAAGGGGCCAATCTGTGTATTCCCAGAAGGAACGACCTCAGAAGACTCTGCCCCAAAAAGTGGTACCGTAAGACTGGCAGAGAAGACCAACAGAAGGTTCCTTCCGCTAAAAATCGAATACGACCGAAGTCCCACGGAATTTCCTTTCTTCTTCGCTCCAGCGAAATTGACTATTGGACCCCCTATTGATCTCGAGAAATTGAAACTATCTTCGACCGGCGGGAGGGAGTCCGAAGATACACATACTGGTGAAAATTTCGATTACCAGGCACTTAGCATTGAACTCATGGACCACATTAATCAGCTTTAAGTCAACAAAACCAGATACACATATGCCTCAACAGTATGAAATGAAATTTTATCCTATCTTTCCTGTTGATTCAAAGTAACAGAGAGGTTATTATATTATCACCCTTGCAAAGTCGGTAAATCCACAAGCCCAGAAGGTGAGGCTTGTTAAACTTCTAATTAATAGGTGGTCGTTTGATGGAAGAGAAAATTAAGATGGAAGAAGCGTTTGATGAAACTGACGTTAGGACGTATAGCAGGGGCGATACTATTACGGGTAGTGTCGTCCAGGTAGAAGAGAAGGACATTTTAGTGGATATCGGTTATAAATCCGAGGGCATACTGCCCAAGTCGGAACTGTCCCCGTTCAGAGAAGAAGAGGGAATCGACACGGGAGAAGAGGTCGAGGTCCTGGTAACTTATATTGACGAGGAAAAAGGTACTGTCTACGTATCGGAGAAGCAAGCGGCCTACGAGAGGAAGATCGGAGAACTCGAGGAAGCATTCAAGAGCGACGAGACAATTACCGGGACTATTACCGAGGAAGTAAAAAGCGCCGGTTATCACGTAAATATAGACGGTATTCAGGCTTTCCTGCCGGGATCCCACTTAGGTTCTGATATGCCGAGCGTAATCTCGGAGTTGAAGGGAAAGGAACTCAAATTTAAAATACTTGAGCTATCCCGAAAAAACCGAAACATCGTAATATCTCGCAGAGAGTACCTGAGCGAGAAACAGGAAGAACGAATTGACGAAATTTTCGAGGAACTCGAAGTAGGGGAGACGATAACAGGGGAAATAAAGTCGGTGGTGGATTTCGGCCTGTTTGTCGACATAGGTGGTTTCGAAGGGCTGGTCCATAGGTCGGAAATTAGCTGGAAGGATCTTCCCGCTCCTCCCGACGACTACGAGGAAGGGGACGAAGTCGACGTGAAAGTAATCGACCTGGATAGAGAGGAAGAAAAAATTTCTCTGTCTATAAAACGGTTGACGCCGAACCCGTGGGAAGGAGTTTCAGACAGATACCCCGTCGGCGAGATCGTGGAAGGAGAAGTGGTGTCGATTACGGACTTCGGTGCGTTTATCGAGCTTGAAGAGGACGTCGAAGGTCTCATCCATATTTCAGAATTGTCCTGGGGCTATCCTGAGGACCCACACGAAGTTGTAGACGTGGGGGAAACCGTGGAAGCCGAGGTACTGGAAGTCGACGAGGAAGAACAGAGAATTAGCCTCTCGGTCAGAAAAGCCCAGCAGGATCCGTGGGAGAAAATAGAGGACATTTACGAACCGGGAACCGAGGTAAGCGGTAAAGTTACCAAGGTCACAGACTTCGGGGCGTTCGTTCAGCTAGAAGAAGGCGTTGAGGGATTAGTTCACGTTTCCGAACTATCCTGGGATCATGTAAACCACCCAAGCGATATGTTATCAGAAGGCGACAAGGTCAATACCCAGGTGCTCGAGGTAAACAAACAGGATCGAAGGATAAGCCTGAGTATCAAACAGGCCCAGAAGGATCCGTGGCACGAATTCCAGGATCTCTATTCGGTAGGCTCGAAAGTCAAAGGAGAAATATCCGAATTAAAGGACTTCGGTGCGTTCATTCAGATTACAGATGACGTCGAAGGTCTTATCCACGTCTCCGAAATCTCTACCGAAAATGTCTCTACGCCTGAGGACGTACTGGAAGTAGGCGACGAGGTAGAAGCAAAGATAATAGGGATCAACGACGAAAAAAGGCAGGTTCGTCTTTCCATAAGAATCCTTCAGGAAGAAGAGAAAGGAGAGACTCGGGGAAACAATTCCGATGAAGGGGAAAGCGGACACGAAACTATCTCGATGAGGGAACACCTTGAGGACAAAGGACTTTAACGTACCGGATGATCGGTAACTTATTCCTTCTCCCAGTATCCGCTCTTGCGTCCTATTTAATCGGTGCTATTCCTTTTAGCTACCTAATTCCCAAGGTTTTTCTTGATACCGACGTAAGGCAACATGGCTCCGGAAACCCCGGAGCCTCCAACGTCTCTCGGGTATGCGGCAAAAGCTATGGGGTTGCCGCCTTGATTATGGACGTTGGAAAGGGAATAGTGGCGGCTTTTTTGATGCACCAGCTTGGCCTCCCTCTAGGGCTGGGTTTTCTGGCGGTACTCGGTCACGTGGTTAACCCTTTTCTTCAGTTCTCCGGAGGTAAGGGAGTAGCCACCTCTCTTGGAGTTATAAGCTATGTCTCTCCTTTCGCCGGTCTAATTTTCGTATTAATCTGGATCACTGTCCTGCTCATCTGGGATATCGCCGGACTCAGCTCTCTAGTAGCTATATCCTCCACCCCTGTGACTTTCTATTTCTTTGGCGTTAAGACCCCGTTGCTCTGGATTTCACTGGCTCTGGTCTGCCTTATTTATCTCACCCACCGAAGCAATATAACCAGACTCATTCGGGGCGAGGAGCGAACAATCTAGGCCCCCCGGATTCCACCAATTTGAGACTCTCCCAGTTCAGGAGCCCAGAACCCCGCAAGGGCCGGGGCTTTTAGAAAACCCCTTTTAAGTAGTTTTTTCAGTCTTTTACAAAACGAGACCCGGCAGTTAATCTTCCAGTACTAAATTCGCCCTGCTAAATTGTAATAGAAACGAATACAACAAGAGTTCCGAATTGAGTGCTGGGGACCAAAAACCAGCTGATTCATCCCCGGGCAAGCCGTGGGGTTCTCAGATATTTATTGGTAAAAATCAGTCCTCAACTACGGCAATGGCAATGGCATAGTACTCCAGATGGGTGATCGATACATGTAGATCCCCTGTTGAGAAAATCGTTTTCTCATTATCACTCTCAACCAGAACAAACGGCCTACCGTTACGGTCCGATTCCACTTTAATTGATTTCCAGGGAATCTTTATACCGAGAGCCTTTATTACCGCTTCCTTGGCTGCAAACCGACCCGCCAGGTGCTCGTACTGTCTTCGTCCTGACAGACAATAATCCCGTTCCGCCTTGGTAAAGACCCTTTCCAGAAATTTACGGCCCCATTTATCAGCCAGACGCTTTATTCTCGGGACTTTCACGAGATCTATTCCTATACCACCTATACCGATCCCGGACACCACCTTGTTATATTCTGGTTATACTTTAAGTCGTTCAGCTCTAATTATGGCTTCTAGGTCACTGACAGCTTCTTTTATTTCTTTATTTACTACTAAATAGTCAAACTCGGGTATCCGGGACAGTTCATTCCGGGCAATCCTTATTCGTTTTTCTATTGTGTCCTCGGTTTCCGCTCCCCGGTCCATTATCCTCCGCTCCAGTTCTTCAAGGGAAGGCGGCGCTAAAAATACAAAAACCGCATCCAGAGAAGGGTCTGATCTGAGCTGCTTGGCCCCCTGGACGTCGATATCCAGAAAAGGATCGGACTCTTCTCGTTTGATGCTTTTTATCTCTTCTCTGGAAGTACCGTAGTAGTCCCCACAGAATTCGGCCCATTCCAGAAAGCCTTCTCTTTCAACCATTTCCTCAAATTCATTCCTGTCAACGAAGTGGTAGTCCTCGCCATCTACCTCTCCCGCTCTTTTACTCCTCGTAGTGTGGGAAACAGAGTAGGCAAGTCTTTCGTCCCTTTCCAGTGCCCGGTTCATGAGCGTCGTCTTACCAACGCCCGAAGGCCCTGTTATAACGAAAAATATTCCGCTTTTTCTGTATTCTCCGTAGGAATCGTCAAACTTCATACTTATCGACCTCAAACATTTATCAGCTCCTTCATCAGTGGCATCTGTAACCATATTTTGGAATAGATCGCAGCAAATCAGGCCAGATTGCGGGATTGTTCTTTGAATTTCTCCAGAGCCAGTTTCATCTCAATTACTTTTGACTGGATCTTGCTATCTTTTGACTTCGCGCCCAGTGTATTTATCTCTCGCTGAAGTTCCTGTCTGATGAATTCAAGCTTCTTTCCCACCAAGCCTCCCTCCTTCAAAGTTTCCCTTGCCGTTTTGATGTGGGACTTCGCCCGAGATATTTCTTCGTTAACGTCGACCCGGTCGGCAAAAGAGGCAACCTCCTGTTCCAGCTTTTCCTCGTCGGGATCGATACCTTCAGCGAGCAGTTTATCTATCCTGTCTTCAAGCTCGCGTTTGTATTGCCTGACGACTTCTGGCACTTCCTCTTCTGCATCCTCCAACTGCCGAGAGATATCGTCCAGGTGGCCCAGCATATCCCTTCTGATTGATCGACCTTCTTCTTCCTGGGCCGCCAGAGCCTCTTCAATCGCCTGACTCAAAGCATCCTTAATCCTGGACCAGGATCCTTTGTAAATAGGGGTTGTTTCCAGCAAATCGAGCGCAATGAGGTCCTCGAGGCCGGGTCCTTCTGAAATTCCCAGGTCTTCGGCAAGCTGGGAAAGGCTGGTAAAACTTTTGCGTATCGCGTCACTATCTAGTTCATCAGGAGTAAGCCCTTCTCCTTCCTCTATTTTAATTCTAACTTCGATCCTCCCTCTGGGAAAAGATTCCTTGACGTAATTTTCGGTTTTATGAGTCAGCGCCTGATCTTCTCTTAACCCTCGAACTTTTACAGAAGTATTATCGTGGTTCAGAGTCCGGATGTTTACCTCTATCTTCCTCTCTCCCAGAGACTCGGCCCCCTCACCATAACCCGTCATAGAATAAAGCTTACCGCTACTTTCGAAATCCGAAGGCGCCATAACCCACCACCTCCCGTCCGGATCCGGCTACTTCTCCCGAGGTCGCGTATTTTAACCTGGTCGGGCGGAGATTCTTTTTTAAGGCAAAGTTTAGCAGGATCCCGATAGATCCGTATCCACAAATCGAAATGTTGTGTTTCTTAACCGCTTCGTAAAACCCTTCTACATCCCGGTCCATTATGGACTCAATTGCCCGTTCATCTTTCTCCTCCGCGATTTCTTGGGGCTCGTAATGGGTAAAATCGGTGCTAGAAATTATCAAAGAACCCTCCGGCAAGTTTTTTTCCAGCGCAGACCCAATGTCCGCTGCTATATCTCCACTCTGGGCTTTCAAGCAGATAGGAACGATCGAAAGCTCGGTTCCCCAGAGATGCTGGAGAAAAGGTAATTGGACCTCAATCGAATGTTCTCTAGTAAAGGAGGCAGAATCTTCCTCGAGTTGATCGCTCGACTCCAGAATTGCCTGGGCGAGATCTGTCTCGAACCCCACCTCACCTAACGGTGTCGACCATCTACCCTCGGTAGCCAGGGACGCAGCTGAACCGAGCCCGGAATGATTTGTCCCAATAATGACTACGGCCTTCGGCCTTCCCAGTTCAGCCCCCCAGCCAAAAGCCTGGGCCGCAATGGGACCCGAATAAGGGTAACCCGCGTGAGGAGCTATCATTCCAACTGACGACGATAATTCCTCATCCGAAACCTCGGGGAGCTTTCCCGGACCAAATTTATGAGTGTAACAATCTTCAATCGTATCTATTAAATCTTCTTTACCCCGGGGATAAAACTTCCCGGCAACAACAGGTCCAAACTCTTTGACCATAAATCACGAACTCCTTTTTTTACCTATAGTTCAATCAATTTACTTCATTCCAATTATAGAATTATAGGTTAAGGGGATTAAATTGGCAAAAGCCAATAAACTAAGCCCTTTCACCTCCACGGACTCAGTTGTCTAACTTGATAAAGGGGCAGGGTGCTAGAGCGATACAAAACCCGGTCGCCCCAAATTCCCCAAGTACCGGTTTGTTCTTAGTTCCTAGTTATGGTATATTGGGAAGGTTTGTAACTTCTACGAACAACAGTCAAAGGATGTTTCCATTGATCTAGAATTCGTCTTTCGTATAATTTAATTACCTATGGGAGATCGTCTAATGGTAGGACGGCAGGTTCTGGACCTGCTAGTGGAGGTTCGAATCCTCCTCTCCCAGCCAGAAATGGTCCCGTCGTCTAGCGGCCCAGGATATCGGGTTCTCATCCCGGCGACAGGGGTTCGAATCCCCTCGGGACTGCCAGCATGATCAGTTGGTCCGTCAGTACTGTTGAACCCACCTTTCGATCCCGTAGGTAGGAAGAGGTCTGAGGTCTATTTTCCAATCTACGAACTTGAGACGACTCAATCCCTTTCGTAAAATTCCTGAGTTAAGGGGTGAGCTTAATTGAACGAGGATAACGATTTTGACCGTGACTATAAACATCATGACGAGGACGAAGACAAGCAGAGAAAGGATGACCAGGGACAATTCAATTTCCCCAATAATAACAACAATTTTCGTAATATAGCCCTTATAGTCGGGGCAATCATACTTTCCTTAATACTTTTCCAGACGCTCTTTAATTCTCCAGCCAATCAGGACGAAATCAGTTATACCGAATTCCTCCGCCAGGTAGAATCGGGCAGAATAGCTGAAGTAACAATAAAGGGAGGCTTGATAAACGGAGTATACCAGAGCGGAGGGGACTTTGTAACCAGAGGCCCACCTGAATCAACTGATTACCTTTCCAAGCTCAGAAATCAGGGAGTCAAAATAACGTACGAGGAAGCTTCTGAAAGTAATTGGTTCTTTTCCTTGCTTATCTCACTGCTACCCGTCCTATTGATTATAGGACTCTGGGTATTCATGATGCGCCGAATGCAGGGAAACAACGCACTTAATTTTGGAAAAAGTCAGGCAAATTTAGTTAGCAAGGAGTTTTCCGAAGTTACTTTCGATGACTTCGCCGGTGTGGAAGAAGTAAAGGAAGAGGTTCAGGAAATAGTAGAATACCTAAAAAACCCAAGAAGGTTTGAAAAACTGGGTGCCGAAGTACCAAAAGGGATGATCCTTGTAGGAGCTCCCGGAACTGGCAAAACCCTTCTTTCACGGGCAATAGCTGGTGAAGCTGAGGTCCCGTTTTACGAGACAAGCGGTTCTAACTTCGTTGAGATGTTCGTCGGCGTCGGAGCTTCAAGAGTCCGTAACATGTTCGAGAAGGCTAAAGAAAACGCTCCTTCGATTATATTCATTGACGAACTTGACGCAATTGGTAGAAAGCGAGGGGCGGGCCTAGGGGGAGGCCACGACGAACGAGAACAGACCCTGAACGAGCTACTATCTGAGATGGATGGCTTTGACCCCAACGAAGGTGTAATAATACTGGCCGCTACGAACAGACCCGACGTCCTCGATCCGGCGCTCTTGAGACCGGGGAGGTTTGACAGGAAAATTACCGTGCCCACTCCTGACATCGACGGAAGAAAGGAAATACTAAAAGTTCACACCGAAGACAAAAAGCTCTCTGAAGACGTCGACCTGGACGTACTCGCCCGGAGAACTCCGGGGTTTGTCGGGGCCGACCTCGAAAACCTGGCAAACGAGGCGGCACTGCTTGCCGGCAGGAAGGGCAAGGAAATAGTAGAAATGAATGACTTTGAGGAATCGATAGACAGGGTAATAGCTGGAGTCAAACGAAAAGGAATGGCGATAAGCGATGATGAAAAGGAAAAAATTGCCTACCACGAATCGGGTCACGCGATTATCGGAAAACTTTTACCGAACGCGGACCCCGTACATAAGATATCGATCATCCCGAGGTCAAATGGAGCACTTGGCTTCACTCTCCAACTGCCACTCGAGGAGAAATTCCTCGTATCTAAATCGGAGCTTCTGGATAAGTTAACCACCTTGCTGGGGGGGCGAACCGCGGAAGAACTTGTTTACAACGAAGTCACCACCGGGGCCCAGGACGATTTTGAGAAGAGCACGGACATCGCCAAGCGGATGGTCGTCCAATATGGAATGAGCGACAAACTCGGCCCAATAAACCTTGGCAGGGAGAACGGGAACGTATTCCTCGGTGAAGAAATAGTAAAAAGCAACGAACACTCAGAAGAGGTATCTTCAATGGTGGACAAGGAAATTCGCAAGATAGTTGAAGGGTGTCACGAGAAAGCAAAGGATATTCTTAACCACAACAAAGAAGTACTAAAGAAACTGGCAGAAAAACTCATCGAGGTAGAAGAGCTCGAGGGGGATCAACTGGAAGAAATTCTCGACCAGGCAGCTTTGCCGGCCGGTAACTCTTAGGTTTAACATGGCTAAGGACATCGTAATTCTCGGCTCAACAGGCTCCATAGGTACTCAGACACTCGAAGTAATAAAAGACCTGGAAGCATCGAACCAGGAGAAATTCAACATCGTAGGATTGGGTTGTGGCACCAGTACCGACCTTCTGGTAAGGCAAATAAACCGCTTTAAGCCCGATATGGTCTCCGTAAAGGGTGAACCGGAAAGGAAAATAGTTTCCCGGAAAATATCGAAAGACGTCGAAATAAGAACGGGTAGCGAGGGCTTAAAAACACTTGCGGGGATGACAAATACGGGTACGGTCGTAAACGCCCTGGTCGGGTTTGTCGGACTGGAACCTACACTAGAAGCAATCGGCAGCTCTTCCCGCATACTCCTTGCCAACAAGGAGTCCCTTGTGATCGGAGGTCCTCTGGTAGATCGTAAGCTGAAAAACTCAAAAACTTCCCTTATCCCTATAGACAGCGAGCACAATGCGATCTTTCAGGCCTTGGAAACGGGGAAAGAAAAAGAAGTAGAACGCTTATTAATCACCGCTTCAGGAGGGCCGTTTCTTTCGACCCCACTGGACCGGATAGATTCCGCTTCCCCGGAGGAAGCACTAGATCATCCAAACTGGGATATGGGCAGCAGAATAACCTGCGATTCGGCATCAATGGTAAACAAGGGACTTGAGGTTATCGAAGCCCACTGGTTGTTTGATCTTTCCTACGAAAAGATTACGGCGGTGGTTCACCCTCAATCGGTGATCCATTCCCTGGTCCAGTTTCACGACGGTTCTATGATCGGAGAGTTGGGTGAGCCAGATATGAAGGTACCTATCCAGTACGCACTTACATACCCCAGAAGGCTGGAAAATGACTACGGGCGAACTGACATTGTTGATCTGGCAAAGCTTGAGTTCAAAGAACTGGAAGAATCGAGGTATCCTGCATTCAACCTGGTCGTTGAAGCTGGAAAGTCAGGAGGTAATAGACCAGCTGCAGTAAATGGAGCCGACGAAGAGCTAATTGACGAATTTCTAGCTGAAAATATTAGATTCGGAGGTATCGCCAGAGGGTTAGATCTGGTCCTGGAAGACCTCGAACCTGTTGAAAATCCATCATTTGAAGACCTCAAATCGACTGATGTCTGGGCGAGAAAAAAAGCCAGGTCCCTTGTAGAAGAAAAAATAATAGGAGATCGATAAGACTATGTCCCAGAAATGCGTATACGGCGGAAAGCGCAAAGGAGAGAGGGAGTGCCCGGCACTCGGGGGTATGATCTGCAGCAGGTGCTGTGGCGAACACCGGGGCGTCGAAATAAACTGCCCTCCCGACTGCCGCTATTTTAAAAAGCACGAAGAGTTTCAGCAGTCCAAACATGCGGAGTCTTACCGGCAAACCTGGGCAGAAGAGAACCAGGACCTTCTGGAAGAAGAGAACCGCAAGCTAATTGAGGCAATTGGGGTCCTGGAAACGCTAATTTACTATCGCTATAGGGATGACACCAGGCTCACGGACAAGAAGGTAATAGATGGATTAAAGGGGCTCGAAAATAAGTTCAAGACGATCGAATTACCGGGTTCTACTTCTGAATTTACCGAATTCGCCCACGAGGAACTCAAGCCTCTACTCGAGAAAGGCAGGTTTTCCCGCGAATTGCTAAAAAACGCCGCGTCAAGACTAATTACGATCGCGGAAGACTACTCTGACGACTCGAGACAACTCGTTCAGGGAATCGTGGGAAGAATCAAGGAAGATTACGACCTTCCGGGGGATGAGTCTGGAGACAGAACAGAAAAGATCGAGTCACTGATAACCACACCGGGGCAAATTAACCAGGGCCAATCTGGGCCCAACCGATGATCGACGCCAGGGCCTAATTACGCCCAGTTCTTTCGCCAAAGGCGGAATTAGCTGTCCGGCTAGTATAGAAACTCACTCCAATTAACCGGCTGCCGAATTACTCTACTGGTAAGTCTTGAGAGAGTTGCCAAGTAAGGGTGGAGAGCCTCTGGTCAAGAGCACCACTCCAATGGGGCTTGTAGAGAACCCCTTTTAAGTAGTTTTTGTGGCCTTTACAAAACGAGACCCGGCAGTCAATCGAGCCAACCTTCATTAATAATCAAGTTCCGCTTTCATAAGATGGTGAAAGATTTAAGTCAAATTCAATCTCCAAGTTTGACAAGCTCTTCGAGGTAGGTTTCCTTAAGACCAAAGGCTAACCCCCCAAAGACGTAACTTACTATTCCCCCAACTACTCCCAGGGCCACGACCGAAAAGTCACTGGCAAACGGTATGAACTCTCGCACCGTCAGAACAACGACCCCCATAACCCCTGTCGAACCTAGAACTTTTGCCAGGAAAAAGCTTTCCGGAATAAATCCCTGGAGGCCTGTCTTACTTCGGAATACAATCAACAACAGTAGCCCATTGACGAGTCCGCTAATGCCCGTAGCCAGCGCTAAACCACCTACTTCCATCGGACCTACTAACAAGAGGTCCAGAGTGATGTTAACCGCGACGGCAATAAAACTGATTATTACCGGGGTAATCGTATCCTTCATTGAATAGAAAGCCCGGGAAAAGAGGGTGACGAAGCTATAGCCAATCAGTCCCACCAGATATAGATGCAGGACGTGGGTTGTCCTTACTGTGTCCGAGGGGAGAAAGTTCCTATGCTCAAATAGTAGTTTTATTACCGGCTTACCCAGGATAAACAGGCCGAGAGTCGCTGGTACTACGATCAACAGTGATATCTTTATCCCCCGGTTCAGCATCCTGGCGTAGTCGGACTTCTCACCGGTTGCCCATCTCTCAGAAAGCCTTGGTAGTATCGCGGTAGATATCGCAATGGCAAACAACCCGAGTGGCAGCTGGTATAGCCTGGTGGCATACTGGAGCGATGAAACGGATCCGGACACCAGGTGGGACGCGAGCTTATTATCCACCATTACGTTGACCTGCATCGCAATCAGTCCCAGCACTACCGGAGCCATCATTTTCAATGCTCTCTTAAGACCCGGGTGTAAGGGAAATAAGACAGGAGACCAGGAAAAACCGCTCCGTTTCAGATAGGGCAACTGAAAGGCAAGTTGGCCTAATCCGCCCAAAAGCACGCCTGCAGCCAGTCCAAATATAGGTCTAGAAAAGAAACTCCCCAGGAACAGGGCACCAGTTATAACCCCTACATTAAAGAAAACTGGAGCGAACGCCGGGGCAAAAAAGGTTTTTTTTGACTTCAATATGCCCATGATGAGCGCTGCCATCCCGATTATCCCAATAAATGGAAAAATTACTCTCGTGAGTTCAATCGTCAACTCCTGCTGTGACGGGGAGAAACCGGAGGCAAGAAACGGAATAAAGTACGGGGCAAGTAAAATTCCCCCAAGAACTATTAGCGGGAAGGTCAATACCGACAGGTTTATAGCGTTTGCAGCCAGCTTGCTGGCCTCTCTGGGATCGTTCTTAAGATATTCCGTGTAAACCGGAATAAAGGAAAGGGCAAGCGCCCCTTCGGCGAGCAACCGCCTGAGGAAATGTGGTACGTAGAAAGCAATTAAATAAGCGTCGTAAGCCGATCCAGCTCCGAATTTATCGGCAATTACGATATCACGGAACAAGCCAAAAACCCGGGAGACTGCAGTGGCCCCAGCGATAATTACTATATCCCTGGCAAACCGCCTCATCCTTACCTGGAGATTAACGCCAATCCAACCGGTATCCGCCTGATTCCCCCTACAGTTTTGATCCTTACCCCGTCCCTGTAGATCATCCCGGCGGAGGAGCCACCATCGAAGGCTATTGCATTCTCGATGTCCAGCCCCGATTTATCTAACAATCCGGGCAAAGCTTCAAGCCCAACACCAGCTCCTGATACAACTATGAACAGTAGGTCCCCCTCCCCCGTGGTTGCAAGAACGGACCTATTCGCCTTTGACTGTACCAGTCCTCCGTTGTAAGAAAAGTTCTCTTTTTCGAGATTCAGGACTTTCCTCCCCTCCTTTATCAATAATGGGCCCGCACTTACCGCCCCTCTCAGCATGGGGATGAACGGTTCCATTGTCCAGTCAAACTCAGCCTCGTCTCCTTCCTTTAGTCCTTCTAGAAGAGTCCTTTTTTTACCAGTAGCGACTACAACCGTGCGATTACCTTCTACAGAAGGCGGTGCCGTAATAGACCGGGTGATTACATCCCCGCTCTGGAGCTCCAGACATATGGAAGAGCTAGGGGGTCTTATCTTCTTCCCGTATTCGGAAGTATAAACTACCAGGTCGTCGGCTCCCGCGGGTCTGTTCAGGCCCTGAACAGTAATTCTTTCTCCTGAAGTCCGGAGAAAAAGATCCAGGTCGGGCCGGAAAAACTTCAATCTTCCAAAGTAATCGATGCCGATCGCGGCCCTTTTCCCCCAATCCCGGGAGAGTAACTTTCCATCCTTGATAATCAGTCCTATTGGAGTATAAGTCTCCGGATCAAAAAAGTTGGCATTTAGACCGGCAACCCCGAAGTTTTCCCGGACGAGCCTAGAGAGCTCGCTCCCCTGGCCTATTTTCCCTCCCGAAAGCACGGGTAAAAGTCGGTACCCTTCACTCCAGTCCGATATTTCCAGATAGTGAAGTTCCTGCCTCCCCCCATCTGCCCAGAGCTGCATTTGATTGTAGGAGAAATTCTGTTTTGTCGTAAGCTTATCCTCTTCGGGTGTAAAGGTCCTACCCCTATCTTGCTCTTGGAATTCAAGCTGAAAATGGAACCCCGACCCGCCTCGCTGAGTTTTAATTGTGGTTGTAATCCCCTTCTTCAAACTTAACCGTAAAACAATCTGCTGATTCCCCCGGTTCATAACGGAGGCTTCGTTAAGGTAAGAGCTAACCTTTTGAAGGTTTACCTCCCCGGAACTGGAGGATTTCCTGGCGTTAAAGAATCTTAACTCTAGAGTATTGTTTCCCGTTGATCGAGAGAAACTTGAGTAGCTGTCAAAATTGAGGGAAAGCTCGCTGGTCCGGGTCGAGACCGACAGGAGCGTCGCAGGTTTGATGCTTACATCGGCTCTCTTTCCGTTATAACTGACCTGACCGCCCAGTTTCTCCACCAATAAGTCCAGATCTATGAATTGTTTACCGCCGGATACAGAAAGGTGTTTTTTATCTATGTAAAACGAATCAGTTCTTCCCCATTCTAAGACGAAACCACCGTCTCTACCCGGGTCTGTCCGAGCTCCAAACAGCTGAGACGCTTGCTTCAGGGGTACCATGGGTCCCCCAGAAGAATCAATTACGTCGAGTTCTTCAAGCCGGTCACCGTTTAAAAAAACGTTCGGAGTTCCCCCAGAAATCAGGATGACAGAAGCCGCAGTTAAAGCAAACGCAGCAAGTACCAGTACCCTTGTGGCCCCTGAATCCATTTAGTAATGACTCCGGTGGTTAGTTATCTCGTCTAGACCGAGGAAGCAGATCAACCTTCTTCCTCGGGTTCTTCTTCAGTAGATTCTTCCTCTTCTACATTGACTTTTACGTTGGCGTGTATATCTTCATAGAGCCTTATTTCAACTCCGAATTGCCCCAGTTCCTCTATCGGAGAGTCAAGCCTTACTGCTTCGGGTGCAGTGTCAATACCTGTCTCCTCATTGATGGAATCGACTATGTCTTTCTTTCTTACTGATCCGTAAAGATGGCTCTCTTCCTGAGCTTTGCGATAGAAAGTCAGTTCCAACCCGTTCAATTCGTCGGCTCGTTCTTCGGCTCTTTCCCGCCTCTCCTCTCTTCTCTGGCTTATTTCCTTTCTGATCTTCTCGTATCGCCTTTTATTTCCAACTGTCGGTTCAACCGCCAGTCCCTTTGGAAGCAGGTAGTTCCTTCCGTAACCGTCGGCAACTTCTACTTTTTCCCCGACTTCACCAAGATCTTCTACCTCTTCGGTTAGAATTAATTCCACTGGTTCCACCCCTAAAAGTTATCTTAATAGTAAAGTTTCCACCGATTTTAGTTAAATTACTAATCAGAAATTCCTCTTTTCAAATTTCAAAAAGCTTTGTAATTCTACGACTCAACCCAATCTCGTTCAAGATCGGGGAAGGGCCCGGCCATGAGTAGGTATTAAAAACTAACTGAAATCGCAGTTTTTCCAACGGACCTATAAAAGCTAAGTTAGAACCCTCAGGGAGGAACCAGCTGGTCAGATTAATTATTAGAGGTCTTCCAGCAGCGACTTGTTACATCAGCGAGGTATAAGCGGCAGAGAGTGCGGGATTCAGCCAAACTAATTACTCTCCTTAAAGTTTTCTTGTCCAATTGTGAAAGAACCGAGTGTTATATTAATGGTAAATATTATCCTTGCCCGAACCAATTGAATTTATCAAAATCTTTCTTGACTTAGCTCTCTGGCCTTATCCTTAGCAATTTTATTAATCAGGGGGTACTCGTCGCCCAAATTATTGGCCAATACATTGTCAAGGAGTTCACGGGCCATCTCCTTCTTTCCCCTCTTAAAAGCATAGTACTTGGCGTAAGAAAAGTAATTTTCCAGGCAGTTTGGCGCAATTTTAATCGCTCTTTCAAAGTGTTTTTTTGCTTTGTCCCAGCTTAGATCGTACTTATTAACCTGCATAATGGTAACAGGCCATCTGCTGAGTAATTCTCCGGCGATCGATCCAAGAGCCCGGTGCGCACCACCACCCAGGTAAGCTTCGTCAAGGCTAACTGCCCGACGATTTAAAGCTATGAGGGCGGGAAGATCGCCAAGAGAGTCCAGTATCCCTTTGGTCTCCCCAAGCCGCCCGAGATTGGCCCCCGTCCAGAAGACTGCCTCCACGTCCTCTACGTTATCTGGAAGGTTCTTTAACGCCCCAAACCCCAGATCTTCGTAAAGCTCAGCAAATTCTTCATTGGACTTCAAACTGCTTAACCCGTACTCGTAACCCTTAGTATAATAGGACTTCTTTTCTTCCGGCTCGTCCAGGTAAGCTTCCGCCAGAGTAAAGTAACCCAGCGATAATCTGTTCAAAGCGTGCCGATTCTTCGGGTCGAGTTCTAGGACCTTCCAGTAAAGCTCGATCGCTTCTCTTAGCTTCTCCTCCGTTTGGACGTCAGTTCTTGCTTTCCGAGCAACCCGGTCAGCCTCCCTTATTAGGTCCTGCAAGCTGGTGTTCTCTGGCAAGTTTCCCTCTTCTCCGTGCAGTCTAACCTCCGGGACCAGAAGGATCAATAAAATAAAAAACGATAAACAGGTCAGTAGTTTTTTTCTATTATTCATATTTGATTAGGTGAACTGGGATTAGTTAATTATATAGAGCCAGCTCCCGGGTTCAAACACTGGATAATCAGGAGAAGAACAAGAATCAGGATCATTTAAAAGCCTGATCAGAGGTAATCACTTTTACAGAGGTTTCCCTTCATTACCTGAAAGATCAACCTCCCAGATAACCTTCTCTTTTCAGACTTGTTTCTTCGTGCTTTCCCACTATTACGTGATCTATCAAAGTAATACCAAGATTACTTAACGTAGACATCAACCTTTCTGTTACGTTTATATCGGCTTCGGAGGGATCGGACTTTCCCCCTGGATGATTATGAGCAAGTATGATTCCCCCGCTATTATGCTTCAAACAACTTTTAGCGATCTCCCTAGGCTGAATCTGGACCTCGTTTAGAGTTCCGTAAAAGATCGTTTCCTCGTGGATGAGTTCGTTTGCGTTATTAAGGTGGAGAGCCCTCAATTCCTCCCTTTCCAGGCTCCTCATTTCGGGGTTCAAGTGGCCAAGGACGTCATCGAGACTAAATATCTTTTCTCCGGTTGCAAGTTCGTCCCTTGCAAATCTCTTACCCAGCTCAAAAACGGCGAGAATTTGACCGGCTTTTACTTTCCCAATCCCCCTGTAGCTCTGAAGTTCCTGTAGTGTGGAATTGGAAAGATTATTGAGGTCCAAGTCTCGAAGGATTTCCCGTGTTACTTCAAGAACGTTCTTTCCTTTTATTCCGGACCTTATTACCAGTGCCAGAAGTTCCGAATCGCTCAGGTACTCCGGACCGTTTTGCTCTAGCTTTTCCCTCGGTCTATCATCCGGTGGTAAATCGTGTATAGTATAATCAACCATGGATATCTACGATAACTCAACGAGATCGTATGTCGCGTACTAGAAAACTCGAATTCGAACGGCTTAATAATTTAGAAGTTCTTCTCTAACTCTTTTACCTTTCCTTCTATCCTCCCGGACTTTCCAGCGTGGTCATCTATTTTACCCTGTCGGCATTATCACTAACCCATTCAAGACTGGTCAGGGCATCGGAAAGCCTCTCCTCGATCTCAGCCCGTTCCGGTAAATTTCCTGCGTTTAAATCCTCGATGCCTTCTTCGACAGAATTTACCTTTTCAAGAGCTTTGTCTGCTTTTCCCTGTCTAAAAAGCTCCAGAGACTCCTGAAGGTTTTCAATGAGTCTATTTACTTCTTCGACCAGTGCGAGACCCTCCACTAATTTATCCATTCTTCCTCCCTACTCGTCGTCCTCAGCTTGGTCATCGGATTTATCCTTGAGTTGAGATTCCAGTTCGTCCAGGACCCTGTACTTTATTCGGGAAACCTGACGCTGGGAGGTTCCGATCTCTTCCCCTATCTCCTCCTGAGTCTGGTCCTCGTAAAATATCCCTTTTACCACCTGCTGCTGAACCTCAGTTAACTTTTCGATAGCGTCGGCGATCCTTACCTTGAACTCGAGCGGGAGGTCTTCTTCGTGCTTGCTTTTGATCTTCTCGTAATCTATGTACTCCGGCCTCGGATCGGATTCCCTTCGCTCCCGGTCAATAGATACATAGGTCATCGAATCCCTGGCTTTCAAGACCTCTTTAACCCCCTCTTCTTCAATGTTCAGCTCCTCGGCAAGGTCTTTGATACTCGGGTATTCTCCTGTTTCTTGATAAATTCTCTCCTGGGCCTTCTTGACCTTCTTATTCAATCTTTTTACCCACTGGGGAATATGAACGGAAGGCTGGTTATCTCTCACCTGATGCCTGATTTCTCCTTTGATGAGGTGAGTCGCGTAAGTTGAAAACTTAGTTCCTCTGCTTAAATCGAAATTTTCGACGGCGTTCAATAAACCGATATAACCGGCCTGTCGAAGGTCTTCAAAATCCAAGCCCGAATGAGTAAAATCACCCGCAATGGACTTTACGAGGGGAATATTCCGTTCAATTAATTTATCCTTTAACTCGTCGATTCGATTTTTTAGTTCATCTCGTTCACCAGCTTCCTCCCCACCCTCCTTCTCCTTAAGTTCCTGAATTTCCTCGAGGATTTCTTCATTGGACCTCTCCGAATCTTTCATAAGATAACTCCCTGCTCCTCCTGTAATTTTGCTTAGCTTTCCACAAATAAAGGTACTACTTGCCCACACAAAAATCCGAAAAGACGCGGTTAAGAATCTCTTCCGTCAAATCTTCACCAAGCAATGCCCCAAGGTCCTTTCGCGCTTCTCTGATATCGAACTCAACCAGATCTATCGATCTTCCCTCACAAAGTGCCTGGCGGGCACTGGCAAGACTTTCCTTTGCTTGTTTGAGTAACTCTTTCTCCCGGACATTCAGCAGAACAAGACTTTCGTCCTTCCTTACTTTTCCTCCCCAGACAAGACCGGTGATAGAACTTTCAAGAGCTTTTAAGCCCCGCCCTTCTTCAGCCGAAAGATTTACTACGTCAGCCCAACCAGAACCCATTTTAGTGATGATCTCCTGTTCTGGCAAGTTATCAACCAGATCAATCTTGTTCAAAACTAGAATTGTCTTCTCCTCGTCAACCTCCTCCGCTATATCATGGTCCTCGGGCTCGATTCCGGTATTCACATCAATTAACAGCAAGGAGATGTCCGCCTTTTGCCCCTGTTCCTTCGCTCTCCGGACGCCCTTTTTTTCTATTTCTCCTTCGGTTTTTCTAATTCCAGCCGTATCGGTTATTAAAAAGGGTATACCGTCGATTTCAAGTTCTTCCTCCAGAGTATCCCTGGTGGTTCCGGGAGTGGGGCTCACGATAGCTCTCTCCTCCCGCAGTAACGTATTTAATAAAGTAGACTTACCAACATTAGGTCGACCGAGAATCGCAATTTTATGACCCTCCTTGAGTATCTTGCCGTCCTTACTGTTTGCAAGAAAATCCTCTATCCTCTCTTCTAAGTCGGAAAGCCTCTCTTCCAGCTCGCTCCTGGAAACAATTGATTCCTCGTAATCGGGATAATTTATCATCGTCTCTATCTCAGCCAGGATAGACGTCAGGTTTTCCCTGACCGAGCTCAGTAAACTGGAAAATTTTCCTTCGAGTCTATCAAGGGAAAGTTCCAGGGAAAACCGGGTCTTTGAATCGACAATATCTTTTACCGATTTGGCCTGGTCCAGCGTAAGTCGGCCGTTTAAAAATGCCCGTTTGGTAAACTCCCCCGGCTCGGCCGGCCGAGCTCCTGCGTTTAGAGCTAGCTCGAGCGTCTCCCGTAGTGGAACAACGCCTCCGTGACAGTTTATCTCAACTACATCTTCTCTGGTATAAGTATGGGGAGCCTTCATAACAGAAAGCAGGACCTCGTCGATTTCCCTTTCCTTATCAGGATCACGAATGTATCCGTAATGAAGGGTATGGGACTCGACCTCGGTTAAATCAACACGGTCAGGCGAGGTGAACAATTTTCCTGCAATATCAAGAGCTTTTTGACCGGACAGCCTGACAATGCCGATACCACTCTTGCCCAGGGGAGTGGAGATTGCCGCAATCGTTTCTTCTTCCTTCATTCCTCTTTTGGTTTTATTATTACTCGTCGATCGTCGCCCTCTCCCACGCTGTAGGTCTCAACGTCTTCGGAGTCACTTAGGGCAACGTGAATCCACTTTCTTTCCACCGGGGGCATTGGGTTAAGCCTTACCTTTTTTCCCTTCGAAACTGCCCTTTCTGCAGCATTCAGGGCGAAACGTTCCAGACTTTTCCTCCGGGAGAGTTTGACCCCGTTAATATCTATCTGGACGTCTTTATCCAGATCATACTGGCGCTCAAGCAGAACCTTAACCAATACGGAAAGGGATTTTGCCAGCTTTTCCCGT
Source organism: Candidatus Bipolaricaulota bacterium (assembly GCA_018334915.1). Taxonomy (GTDB): domain Bacteria; phylum Bipolaricaulota; class Bipolaricaulia; order M55B111; family M55B111; genus JAGXLP01. The sequence continues at coordinate 24,198 of JAGXLB010000001.1, read as the reverse complement.
TCCTCGGAAAAAAAATCAGATTTTCCCTGGATGTTAACGTAGAGTTCGTCGGGTGACTTCGCCTCTACTTCAAGACCGGGATTTTCCCCGATCAACTCGAAAAATCCTTCGAGATAAGAAGCTACTTCCCGTTCGGCTTTTCCCTCTTTTTCTGTCATGTTTCCTGGGGCTGACTTTCACCTTCCGTCTCTCCCCTTTCCATTTCCCAGTTAATGAATGCCTGCTGGCCGATCATGAAGACCTGTGTAAGGAAGTAGTACAGCCACAGTCCAGCAGGGAAATTCCTAAGAAATATTCCCATAAATAACGGAAAACCAAAAGTCATAAGCTTGTTCTGGCTTCCGCCCCCACCCGGCGTCTGCATCATCTGCTGCTGAAGGATCATCGTCCCCACCGTCAGTACCACGAGGATGTAATATGGGTCGTGCATGCTAAGGTCTTTAATCCAGAGAAATCCGGGAGAAACGTGAATAGCTTCCGCGCTGTACATTATCGCCCGCCAGAGGAGGATCAAGATAGGCAGCTGGATAAACATCGGCAGACAACCTCCCATGGGATTTACGTCTTCCTCCTTATATAGCGCCATCATCTCCTGCTGTTGCTCCTCCCGGTCATCGTATTTGTCCTGGATCTCCTGTATCTTTGGCTGTAACTCCTGCATTTTTGCCATGGAGCGATACATATTCCGCATCAGCGGGTAAAGCAAGGCCCGTATTAAGATCGTAAACAAAATTATAGCCCAGCCGTAATTTCCGGTAAAGTCGTACAGTTGATTGAGAAAACCAATTACCGGAACCAACAATTGGCTAAAGAATCCAATATCGTCGGTATTTCCGAGGCCAACGTTCGACAGCAAAACGTGCCGGCGCCTCCCTCCATAAAGGGAAAACTGAAACCTTTCCGATTCACCTGCAGCCAGCTCCGTTCCGGTCAAGTTGACTCCGAGGTTTCCCTCAGCTACATACGGCGTAACGCCTTTATCTACAGAGCCTTCACCGTCGGCATATGGCAACCCTGTCTTTAGAAACAAGACCAGGTTCTCACCTATTAAGCCGAGTCCTCCGAAACTATTGTAAGACCCCTGAGCCAGCTTGCCGTTACTGACTTCGCCGTCGAATATGAATTTAGTAGTCGTGTCCGTGAGATAATCCAGGTCCCCATCTCCACCCGATTTGGTGCGGGAGCCAAGATACAACCTGGCTTCCTCCCCCAGATCAACTGATTCTCCCGACTCGTTAGTGATGGAGACCGAAAGACCTAAGGTATAGTTGGCATCGTTGTAAATCGTAAAAGTTTTCTCTACCTGGAGCCCATTCTTGCCGCCGGTAAAAGTTATCCGTAGTTCATCGTAATGAGTTCCTTCGGGGATCTCTGCCTCGTAAGATAAGTTGCGGTCCGACTCCCCTTTAATACTTAATTCACCGGGAAATTTTACGTTATCCGGATAAGACCTACTCAAGGTCTCCGGATCCGTCGTCGTGCCGGGCACTATCTCGGCTTTATTCGTTCTAAAAGAGGAAAAATGAATAAATATACTTCTCAGATCTCCTCCTTTTTCGGTGAAAAGATAATCCGCTATTGAAGTCCGAACCTGAAAAATTCCCTTTTCCTGGTTCCGAGTAACCTTAATGGGCTGCTTGCCCTCCGAAGCTCCCGCTCCTGTAAATCCAAACAGGATAAGGAACGTTACTGACAAGAAAAGAATAACGGTCAAAAGTTTTCTATTTTTTAAAGACATAAATTGCACTTTAGCTCCTCCTCGGACTCTCTATCATCAGTCATGACTCTAAGAACGGAACTCGTAAAAGATATTATATGTATCAATCAAAAAAAGAAGTTCTGCCCGATTCCAAAATATGAAATTTATCTAGATATTACAGAGCCCCTTTATTATCAATTTTAGACTTCGATTATTACAGTTCCAGCCCAGTAACTAATTTTTTAGCGCTGGACCGGAGGAGAAACCAGCCGATTTGTCCCTAAAGGGTTCTCGCAGTTTCTCGGCGATCCCAAGATTTTAACTAACTAACTGGACTATTTCAATTCACCCAGTTACCGGTCCCCTCTGACGGATCCCCCCCGGAACGGCTTTCGCCGGGCCAAACTGGTTGAATGACAGTCCGTTCTTCGAGTACACTAAAGTGAAACCTAGGAAGGAAAAAGAGGTCGATCTTTCTTGGTATTACCCGGGCATTTTTATTCACCACTACCAGCATAATGTTCACTGGCGTAGTAGAAGATATTGGAAATCTGATCAAAACTGACGGGAGTCGGTTCATCTTTTCAGTTCCGGAAAGACTTCTGGACACAATGGGAATTGGTGGCAGTATAAGCGTCAATGGAGCCTGCCTTACGGCAGTAGATATTGAAAACGGAAAGGAACGTCTGTCCGTCGACGTATCGCCGGAAACAAAAAGAAAGACGAATATCGGGGACCTGAGACCTGGTGATAGAGTAAATCTTGAATTACCGCTGGGAATGGATGAACTCTCTAAAAGGTTAGATGGACACCTGGTTCAGGGTCACGTGGATACTCTGGGAAGGATAGGTAGAATCAAGAAAGACCGGGAGAACTACCTTTATAGAATATCCACCTCCAGGCAGTTCTCTAATTACCTTGTAAATAAGGGCGCAGTAGCGATAGACGGGATTAGCCTTACCCCTTACCAGGTCAGCGGAGGGGCTTTCTCCGTAAGTGTCATACCTCATACTTATGAAAACACGACTTTACAGTTCAAGAAAGGCGGCTCGAGAGTAAACGTTGAATTCGATATACTGGCAAAATACGTTACAAATACTGTGAAGGAACCCAACCCTTACAGGAAATAAGTTAGGAGTGAAAAGATGAGTCTCGATCCGATAGAAGAAGCAATAGACTCAATAGAATCAGGTGAAATAATAATCGTCGTTGACGACGAGGAACGGGAAAACGAAGGGGATTTCGTGATGGCAGCGGAGAAAGCCCGACCTGAAGACATTAATTTCATGACCAAAGAGGGTCGAGGGCTGGTATGCACACCCATGGAACAGGAAAGATTAACCGAGCTGGAGCTCGATTCTATGGTTGGAAATAATACCTCTCATCACGGCACTCAATTCACCGTTTCCGTAGACGCCAGAGATGGTATCTCAACGGGAATATCCGCGTACGACCGGGCTAGAACTATTTCTATCCTTATTGACGAAGACAAAGGTCCGGAAGATCTGGTCCGACCCGGACACGTCTTTCCCCTAAAAGCAGAACAGGGTGGAGTGTTGCATCGAGCTGGTCATACCGAAGCAGCGGTGGATTTTGCAAAATTGGCTGACCTTTACCCCGCAGCCGTCCTCTGTGAAATAATGGACGAAGACGGTTCCATGGCCCGATTTCCGGCTCTAAAGAAAATTGCCGACAAACACGGGTTCAGGATAGTATCCATAGAAGATCTAATAGAATACAGGAAGAAAAACGAGAAGCTTGTAAACCGGACCGGATCGGCAAGACTGCCGACAAAATACGGGAACTTCAAGATACACAGTTATATCGATCAGATAAACGGCGATGAACACGTCGCTCTGGTAAAAGGTGAAGTAGAAGGGGAAGAAGACGTGCTGGTCAGAGTACATTCTGAATGCCTGACGGGTGACGTATTCGGGTCAAAACGGTGCGACTGTGGCGGACAGCTGCACAGGGCTTTAACCACCATAGACGAAGCTGGAGAAGGTGTGCTGGTCTACATGAGACAGGAAGGACGGGGGATCGGCTTAAGCAATAAAGTTTGCGCCTACGAACTCCAGGATCAAGGGATGGACACCGTGGAAGCCAACGAAGAGCTTGGATTCCCTGCCGACCTAAGAGATTACGGATTCGGAGCTCAGATACTTTCCGACCTTGGGTTGAGCTCAATTCGTCTACTTACCAACAACCCTCGGAAGGTGGTCGGACTTGAAGGATACGGTCTTCATATTTCGGAGACTGTACCCATAGAAATCGAGGCAAATGAGCACAACCAGGATTATCTTCAAACCAAGGTAGAAAAGCTCGGTCACAATTTGTCAGAATTTGACGAAGATAACAAGTCTTAATCTCAACGGGAGGTAACAGTGTCTCACAATTTAGAAGGCAAGTTAGACGCGTCTGGGCTAAAAATAGGGATAGTGATCAGCAGGTTTAATAGCCTGGTCACCGATAGACTCCTCTCCGGAGCAAAAGACAAGCTCACGAGGTTGGGGGGGGACTGGGATAATGCGACGGTGGCCTACGTTCCCGGTTCATTTGAGTTACCCAGAGCAGTAAGAAAAATGGAAGAATCAGGAGATTACGATGGAATAGTAGCGCTGGGCGCGATTATCAGGGGTGAAACACCTCATTTCGATTATGTAGCCAACGAGACATCAAAGGGTCTGGCTCAGTTGAACCTCGAAGGTGATATACCGGTTACTTTTGGATTGATCACCGCGGACACGCTTGACCAGGCAATAGACCGAGCCGGGGCAAAGCAGGGCAATAAAGGAAATGAAGCGGCTGAAGCGCTGGTAGAAATGATAAACCTGGAAAGTAGAATCACCGAGGAAGGCAAATGAAGTATTACGCTCCAAAAGGTCTCTACGATATAAAGCCCGAGGATATGCCCTACTGGCACGCGGTAGAACGGGAAGTAAGATCAACCATGCCTCTCTATGGTTACGAAGAAATAAGAACGCCAATTATGGAGAAAACCGAGGTATTCGCCAGGGGGGTCGGCGAAGAGACTGACGTCGTTTCCAAAGAGATGTATACGTTCGAGGATAAAGGTGGCAGATCGATGACCTTACGTCCTGAAAATACGGCTTCAGTTGTAAGAGCTTACCTTGAACACAAGTTCTATGGCAAGGAGGAGTTATCAAAGTGGTACTATCTGGGGCCGATGTTCCGGTACGAGTCGCCTCAAAAGGGCCGGTCCCGGCAATTTCACCAGTACGGTGCCGAAGCAATAGGCTCCAGCGATCCCTCGCTGGATGCCGAGATGATCAGCCTCTCAACGGATCTTTTGAGGTCGTTGGGTCTTGAGGAAGTCGGATTGACCTTAAACAGCATTGGCTGTCCCGAAGATAGAAACAACTACGTCAATCAACTGGTAGAGTATTTGGAACCAGAAAAAGATCGGCTCTGTAACGACTGCCGGGCGAGATTGGATACCAACCCCCTCAGAATACTTGATTGTAAAGAAGAATCCTGTCAGAAGGTGGTGGAGAACGGACCTGAGATCACTGATTATCTATGTTCTGAATGTCAGGACCATTTCGACACCGTGAAGGGTTATCTGAACCAACTTGGGCTTGATTACCAGCTCGACCCGAAACTTGTCCGCGGGTTGGATTACTACACTAAAACAGTGTTCGAGGTATTTTCCAGCGATCTTGGAGCCCAGGACGCGCTTGTCGGTGGCGGACGATACGACGGTCTGGTCGAGCTATTTGGCGGCGATCCGACTCCGGCCGTGGGGTTTGCAGGGGGAATAGAAAGGCTTGTCCTTTTACTCGAAGAACTGGAGCGGGTGGAAATGAAAAAGAACGGACTGGATATCTACCTGGCAACCCTGGACGAAGAAACCAAGCAAACAGGCATGGAGCTGGTTCAGGAACTCCGGAACGGAGGTATCAGAGCGGAGATCGACTACCTTGATAAAAGCCTCCAGGGCCAGCTGGGATACGCGGACAGGTACGGGGCCGAGATTACGGCAATCCTTGGTCCAAGAGAGCTAACTGAGGGTGAAATAACGCTAAGAGATATGGAAACGGGTGATCAAACCACGGTTTCGCTCGACGAATTTAGGTCTGAGATCACGAATCGCCTGGATTCGGAGAGTTAAACGAATTGCGAATTAATCCTCTACTCAAGGAGAGTAATAACGATGAAAAGAGAGTTAAAATCGCTAGATTCCTGTTCGGTTCCGACCCTGGGTCTGGGGACGTGGAAGCTAAGAGGCAAAGAATGCGAAGAGGTAGTGAAAAAAGCCTTAGAGATAGGCTATAGACATATAGATACGGCAATATTTTATGACAACGAAGAGGCAGTTGGAAGAGCTATCAAAAACCATCGAAGAGAGGAATTATTCGTAACAACCAAGGTGTGGAAAGACAAACTGCATTACAGGGATTTTAAGCGTTCTGCTGAGGGAAGTCTCAAAAGACTGGATACCGAGTACCTAGACCTGCTGCTTATTCACTGGCCCAACCCGGAAATTCCACTTGAGGAAACTATAAAAGCGATGAACGAACTCGTAGAAGAAGGAAAGGTCCGGCACATCGGTGTAAGTAATTTTAGCAAGACGCAACTGAAGAAAGCCCAGAACCTGTCGGCCAATCCGATAGTTAACAATCAGGTAAAGTATCACCTGGGAATGGACCTGACCGCTATGCTGAACTACTGTCAGGAAAACGGTATTCTCCTCACTGCGTACAGCCCTCTCGGGCGAGGCAAGGTCTTACAAAGCGAAGAACTGCCTCGAATCGGTGCCAGGTACGGAAAAACACCGGGCCAGATAGCACTTAAATGGTTGATAAGACAGGCCAACGTTTTGGCAATACCAAAAGCAAGTTCGGAAAAACATTTGAAGGAAAACTTAAGCCTGTTCGACTGGGAAATGGAGGAGAGAGACGTTGAGAGGTTAGATCAACTCGTAATCGAATCAAAGATAGACTGAAGTACCGCTTAAACCCGAATCCAAGGCTTTATTGGATCAATATTTTCTTCCTATAGTTGAATCGAACTTGAGAATTTCCAGGGAATTAGTCCGGTTGGCTTCGGGTATTTATTTAGATAACATTATTAGAAAATTCTACTCAAATCTTTCACCATCTAAGGAAAGCGAAACTTAATATGTGAAGGTTGACTTCAGTTTTTTTACTAAGAACTCACTGAGCCTTACCTGGCTGCCGGATTACCTCTACACTAAGGTTTTAAGGTTAAAAAGAGTTGCCAGGCAAGGGGCAGAGACCAGTTATTCGAGTCAGAGGAAAAGTCCGCCGTTGGTAAAAGAGCTGAATTCTAACTATGTGTATCGTTCTTAGTATAACCACAAAATAACCACAGGGGTGTTTTTAATGGTAGAACTACCTTCTTCTAACGACGAGCTGGACGCTGAATTCGAGTACGATCAGAACGTAACCAAACAGGACCTGATCTCGTTCCTCGAGGAACTCCTTGGACAGCTCAAGGAGGACAACGCAGTAACGGTATCCATGGTCGGGACTGAAGCAACGTTTTCTTTTGAGGAACCGATAAACCTGGAGGTCGAAACGGATTACAACAAGAAACTGGGAAAGCGAGAACTCGAAATCGAGATTGAATTCAGGGAAGACGAGACGGGAACCTAGTTCCAAATAGGGTCTTGTAAAACCTAAAAAGCAAGGAAAGTCCGGTGTCACTGCCCTGGGGATACCAGGTTAACTGTTCTTTTGCAAGGGGTTACCGACACCGGACTGCAACTTTAAGGGCACGATAATTTTCCTTCACGTCGTGCACACGGAGAATACTTGCCCCCTTTAGGACCCCTACCACGTTACTGGCAATAGTTCCCTCAACTCTCTCCCCTGCAGGTAGATCTAGCGTATCACCGATAAATGATTTCCTTGAGGTTCCTAGCAATAGGGGAGAATCCAGAGCCTTGAACTCTTCCAACCTGCGAAGTATTTCGTAGTTGTCTTCGTACTTCTTCCCGAACCCAATTCCGGGATCGACAATAATTTTATCCCGGGATATTCCTAAGTCAACTGCTTCCCCGATTCTATCATTCAAAAACACTTTAATATCTCCCACAGGATCTTCGTAAGTCGGGTTTTTCTGCATGGTCTTCGGCTTACCCTGCATGTGCATCAAGATAACTGGTACGCCCCTCTCACCGACTAGCCGACCGAGTTCCGGGTCAAACCGAAGAGCGCTAATATCGTTCACGATATCCGCTCCTGCATCCAGGGCCTCCCTTGCTACCTCGGATTTGTACGTGTCAATGGAAATAGGAATATTAGTTTCCTTCCTTACCGCTTTTATGACCGGGATCGTCCGTTCCAGCTCGACATCCAGATCGACTTTTTCCGCGCCCGGCCGGGTTGATTCTCCACCAATGTCGACAATATCGGCCCCGTTTTCTTCCATCTCAAGCGCCCTTCGTTTTGCTTTATCCCGGGTTAAAAATCTTCCACCATCCGAAAAGGAGTCAGGTGTTACGTTTAAGATACCCATTATCAGAACTTCCTCGTCCTTCGAAATTCTGTTAACTAAGTTCATTCTCTTTTCCTCCGTGAAGGTTTTAAACTTAGGATATTTTCAAGAAATAGGTCTCGCCTGACTTCTCTTCCAAGAATTGTACCGGACCGAGACCAGCAAGAAAACTAACTTTTCTCCGGCCAGCAATCCCGGGTTCCATCCACCAATTCGGCTCTGTTAATTCCAAGTTAGATCAATTATTATTTTCGCTACAATAGCTTTAGTCTTTCGACTTAACGGGGCTGACCTTATCCAGCTGTGCGAGGAAGGGTGAAATGTCCGAGGTTTCATAAATGCCAGTCGACGTCCCCGGGGTGACCTGGGCGAGTTTTTGTAAGTCTGCAATAAACCGTAAAGAGCATCAACATCGGGATTAACGGGAGGAAGTATCAACACCGTGGACACGATAGTTGTTATGGATTTCGGGGGGCAATACTCTCATCTGATCGGGCGAAGAATCAGGGACATGGGAGTTTACGCGGAAGTTATTTCCCCCAGGAGGACAAAGGAATCACTGGAGAAGATTGACGACTTGAGAGGGGTAATTCTCTCAGGAGGAGCAGCATCCGTCTATGCTGACGATTCTCCAAAACCCGACCGGGAGATTCTTGACCTGAAAGTACCGATTCTGGGTATTTGTTATGGTCATCAGCTCCTCGCCCACATGACCGGGGGCAAAGTAGAATCGGGCGACGTCGGTGAATACGGTATCTCAAATCTTAGCTTGACCGTCCCCAACTCCGAGTTATTGAGGGGATTGAACGAACAGGAGGAAGTCTGGATGAACCATAAAGACAGAGTAGTTTCCATGCCTGAAAAATATTCTGTCGTTGCCTCTACAGAGTCCAGTCCGATAGCTGCATTTGCCAATAATTCAGGGCGATACGGTGTTCAGTTTCACCCCGAGGTCACTCACACAAGTAAAGGCGAGAAAGTCCTGGAAAATTTTGCTCTATCAATCTGCGAGGCGAAACGAGACTGGGATCCGAGTGGGCTTGCCCCGAAGCTGGTAGATCGAGCCAAAGATTACATTGGGACCAGGAAAGCGATAATTGGCCTCTCCGGAGGCGTAGACTCAACCACTGCTGCCAGGATAGTAGGTAAAGCAATTGGAAATGATCTTACCGCTATTTACGTAGACACCGGGTTGATGAGACAGGGAGAAACTAATTCAATTAAAAGCACCTTCGAAAATTCAGATCTGGAACTTATAGTCTTGGATAGAGAGGCAGAGTTCCTAGAAAAATTGGAAGGTGTCAAGGACCCGGAGGAAAAACGGAAGATAATTGGCAACACTTTTATCGAAGTTTTTACCGAAAAGGCAAGATCAATAGGTGCCGAAGTTCTGGTTCAGGGAACGATATATTCCGACATAATAGAGAGTGGATCTACCACCCACTCCGACACCATCAAGTCCCATCACAACGTTGGAGGTCTTCCCGAAAAGGTTGATCTAGACATCTACGAACCATTAAAAGACCTGTACAAGGACGAGGTCAGACAAATAGGAAAATCTCTTGGGCTCCCGGAAGAAATAATTAACCGGCACGTGTTTCCCGGTCCCGGACTGGCAATCAGAATAGTCGGGGAGGTTACACCGAAAAGAGTAGAGATAGTCCGCCACGCCAGCAATATAGTCGAAAACGAACTTAAGTCAGCTGGACTCTACGAGGACGTATGGATGGGGTTTGCAGTTCTGCTACCGGTTAAAAGTGTCGGAGTTCAGGGCGACCTGCGGAGTTACAAATACCCGATCGCCCTTAGGATAGTTGAATCGGAAGATGCGATGACGGCGAACTTCGCCAGGATTCCTTTTAAGGTGCTGGAAAGTATGTCGACGAGGATCACCAACGAGATAGACCGCGTAAACAGGGTTTTATACGACGTTTCCAATAAACCACCCGCAACAATGGAATGGGAATAACTGATTTAGCTACTTTGATTAGACCCTGACCGGGATAACCTTGACAAACCAAATTTATATTGCTATTCTAGTGGTATGAAACTAACTGATAGAGACCTTGAAATCATAAGATATCTAGAAGAGGATAGTCGAATGTCCTTAAGGCATATCGCTGGGGAACTCGATGTTTCCCCGACTACCGTAAGTAATAGAGTCCAGAAGATGAAAGAGGAAGGAGTTATAGAAAAATTTGGACTAAAGTTAAATCTGGGTGAACTGGATTATTCACTAACCGCAATCATCAAAGTGAAAGCAAAAAGCGATGACCTTTCAAAGGTCCTGGATGAGATGGAGGCCTATCCCTGTTTAACGCATATTTACGAAACTACAGGGGATTTCGACGTGATCGGTGTCGGAAAGTTCAAGAGCAGAGAAGGAATGACTGACAAATTAGTTGACCTCGTCCAGAGTCCTCACATAGAGACTACGAATACTTCACTGGTGTTATCTACTCTGAGAGAATACGATAACTCCGGACTCGTTTAACGAAAGTTTAACCAGAAGTCTTAGGACATATTATGGCTAACCTTAAAGAAATCAAGATTTTCAGCGATCTAGACGAACAGAGCCTTTCTGAACTCCAGGGAGAGGTTAAAAGCATCAACTACGGCCCTGAAGAAATCATTTTTCAGGAAGGAGCTCCTTCATTCGGATTCTATCTCATCAATGATGGTCTCGTAAAGCTGGTCAAGCGAACGCTCCGGGGAAAAAAACAAATACTCAAGCTGGTTGGCCCCGGGGAATATATAGGAGAGACTACTCTCTTCGATAAGGGTACACACATCGCATTCGCCAAGACTCTTACCGACGTAGAAGTAGGTTTTATTGAACGGGGCAATTTCTTCTACTTTCTGGAAAAACATCCCGAAATCGTCTTCCGGGTTTTCGCCAAAATGTCGGAAGAATTGAAGGCGTTTCAGAGTAAACTTGCTGAAAGGTCTTACAACAGCAGCAAAGAAAGGTTGGCTCGGTTCATATTGAGACTGGGTCGGGAAGGGATAGAACTCTCTCGATCCGAGCTGGCCGAGTTGGCCGGGGTCTCCTCTAAAACTGCCATTCGAACGTTGGGAGAATTGGAGGACCGAGGATTTATCAAAATGCGAGACAGAAAGATAGATATTCTAGACGAGGAAAGCATAGAGGAACTTGCTGCTTCTTTCCCAATAACCCTCGACCAAAACCTCATCATATGAGTACTCACGCTCCTGAGTGATCCCTGTCCTTGCCGAAGGAAAATTTTTATGTTATCTTTGGTGAGCGACGTTTTCTCCCCTAATTGTACGAGAAAACTGGACCCTTAGGAGCTAAAAAATTTTTACGTGATCACGTTGAAAAGATACATTGCTGTGCTTGGGCTAAGTTTTGTTATTTTGGCAGTCGCCGTGCTTGTAATTCCGATCACCAACCCCATCGTCGTTGGAATATTGATTGTCGTACCGCTTCTTATTACAGGCATCCTTTACTTTTCGGAAAAATTTTCACTAAAAACTTCCAGACAGCTTCAGGGATGGGGAGCGCAAAAATACGCAACGAAGCTTTTTAACAACTCCTCCAACATACTTTACCTGGTAAACCGAGAAGGCAACATCCTTCGGGCAAACAAGGCTTCCCGAGAGGTCCTCAGTCAAGATAACGTTGAGAACCTTCACCTTGCGGAGATAGTTCATCCGGAAGATCTTGATCTGGTAAAAAAACAGTTAAAGAACATATTCAGTGAAAGAGGTCGACGCCCGAGCGGCACCCGCAGTGGAATAGACGTCAGGTTGGTCGAAAAACCAGCTCCTGGAAACAACTCACCTAAAACGATTCCCACTACTATGAAAGGTTGCAAGGTCACGGAACAGGCGGGGATTCTCGAGTTTACGAATAACAAAAAAATAAACCGGTTAATGAAGAGACTAAGGGAATCCGGTGCCAGATACAGATACCTAATAGAGGACGCTATTGACACCCTTGACTCCGCCGTGGTACTGATCGACAAACAGGGAGAGGTAGTCTGGGTTAACAAAACTATGGAAGTTTTCTTCGATCTAGACAGACGGGAGTTAATGGGCCTGTCTGCCGAACGAGCGATGGGTTATTACGCTGGTTCGTTCGAGGATACGGAAGAATTTACCAAAGTTGCAGAGAAGGCACACGGAGAAAATACCAGGATAAACAGTCACGTCTGCTCGATAACAAACGAATACGGAAAGACCCAGCGAATACTGGAATATCGAAGCATACCGATAGAGACTGATCGTTACGAAGGTGGCCGGATTGAACACTATATTGACATCACCGAGGTTAAACAGCTAGAGGAAGACCTAAGGAGACAGACCGAACGGCTAAAAAAAAGCAACGAAAAGCTGGAGGAATTTTCCAGAGGGGTATCCCACGACCTGAAGGCACCGCTTCAGACTCTCGAGGGTTACAGCCATATACTGCTTGAGGATTACGAAGAAGACCTCGATCAGCAAGGAATTAGGGCACTTCAGGCACTTTCCGATACAACCCAGAGACTCAGAGACAGAATAGAAAGCCTGCTTACTTATTCCAGCATTAACATGGAGGATAAAGGGTTCGATGAAATCGACCTGGACGAACTCATTGCCGAATTACGGGAGGACCTCAAATACCTTTTGGACGGAGTTAACTTTGTCGTACCAGACGACTTGCCCCGGGTATACGGCAATAGAACACTTTTGACGGAACTGTTTAGTAACCTGATCACGAACGCGGTCAAATACAACGATAAAGAGACTCCAAAAGTAGAAGTTGGTTGGGAAAAACAATCAAATAAATATCTCCTCTGGGTCAGAGATAACGGGCAGGGGATAAAAGACAGGTATCTGGAAAAGATCTTTAAAGTTTTCGAGAAACTTAATCCCAGGGACAATCCTGAAGGAACCGGCATAGGCCTTGCAGTATGTAAAAGAATTGTTGAAGAACATCGCGGTGAGATCTGGGCGGAGTCCGAACTAGGAGAAGGAACGACATTTTACTTCACATTGCCGGGTAGAAAGGAACAGATGGAGGAAAGTATTTCAGGTCGAGAAATGACCAATGGGGTTAACTTTTCCAGAGTCAATAACTAGAATTTATCAAAAGAAAGTTTCAGGAGGGAAAAATGGGCAATAAAAACAGGATGGATATTTTACTAGTTGAAGACGAGGACTATGATATAGACTTGACCCAGCGGGCAATTTACAAAAGCGATGTAGAATCGAAATTGTTCGTAGTTAGAGACGGAGAGGAAGCTCTGGACTTCCTCTACCGGAGAGAAGGATTCGAAGACGTTCCAAAGCCTGACCTCATCCTGCTTGACCTAAACCTTCCCAAAATAGGGGGGCACGAAGTACTCGAGTCAGTTAAAGAAGACGATGATCTGGAAAGCATCCCGGTTATTGTTTTGACTGTTTCGGAGCGGGAAGAAGATATCGTCAAGGCTTACGATAGCGGAGCTAGTAGCTATGTTCACAAACCGGTAAATCCGGCAGAGTTCCGCAAAGTTATAGAAACCGTACAGGAGTACTGGAAAATATCCAACCTTCCTCCGGAAAACTAAAGAGAAGAATTTTGCCAAAATTGAGGGACAAATTTCTTCCGCTTGCTAAACATCGTTCACTAGCCTCAGTGATAAGGTAGACAGATAGACCCACCGTAAGTCCTTTTTTAGGTTCCAAAAACCCTTATCGTTTAATTACTAAAGATCAGACCTAACTTGACGACTTTAGTTAAAGCAATAGACGAGGCTGACTGGGGGAGGCGGGTATATATCCCCCGTTCCACTCACCATCTCGGTAGCTCCTGGATCCAATCCCGCCTTCCCTCCAGCCCCTTTATTACAATTTATGAATTAAATACCCCGCCGGATTGGCGGGGTATTTAATTAACGAAACTTTAAGAAACTTTTGCCTGCAATTTTTCCCAGTCTTTGTCTACGTCTTCCTGAATCTCGTCGATTACTTCCTCATTGCCGGTTTTAAACAGGGCGGCAAAACGTTTCTGCGGCTCCAGCCATTCTTCTACCGGAAGTTTCTCCTTTGGCTCGTAGGTAATGTTGTATTCTCCTTCGTCTACCTCGTAAAGAGGCCAGAAACAGGTATCTACACCTTTCCGGGCCACCTTAACCGCGTCCTTGGGAGGAATCCTCCAGCCAAGCTGACATGTCGATAGCACATTCAGGAAAGCAGGCCCATCCTTGTTTATCGCCTTTTCCGATTTGTCTGCGAGATCCTGCAGGTGAGAAATGGAAGCCTGACCGACGTAAGGAATTTCGTGAGCAGCAACTATTTCCGTCAGGTTCTTCCTCTTCTCCTGCTTTCCGTACTTTTCCTCCCCGGCAGGGGCCGTGGTAGTAGAAGCACCTTTCGGTGTCGCGCTCGACCTCTGTATGCCTGTATTCATGTAAGCGCCGTTATCCAGCGTGACGTAAGTGAAATCGTGACCTCGTTCCAGAGCTCCCGATAGCGATTGAAGTCCGATATCGTAAGTCCCCCCGTCCCCTGCAAAGGCAATAAAGTCGATATCTTCATCTATCTTGCCTTTACTCTTCATAGATCTGTAAGCGGACTCAACACCACTTATCGTCGCGGCAGCGTTCTCAAATGCGTTGTGGATCCAGTTAATATTCCAGGCTGAAGTCGGAAACCTAGTCGTTGCAACCTCCAGACAGCCTGTAGCGTTAGAAGCAACTACGGGACCGTCAATGGAGTTCAAAATGGTCCTTACCGCAATTGGTAGACCACAGCCCGCACAGAGCGAATGCCCACTTTCAAATTTTCTCTTCTTCTCTTCTCTTTTTGCTAAAGTCTCTAAACTGGCCATAGTTTATTTATACCCTCCCGTTACTGTCTTGCACCGATGTATCGCATCTTGTCTTCCAGATCGGGGTTTGCCAGGTCTTCAAAAACATCGGCAATCTGATCTTCTTTTATATCCCGACCGCCCAAACCATACGTGTAGTTATACAGCCTGGGCTTCCTGTCTTCCTCGGCCAATGCCGAACTAATTTCCAAATACAGAGGCCCTGAAGACCCGAATGATAAGGACCTATCCAGAATTCCGACTGCTTCCTTGTCCACCAGTGCGTCTTTTATTCCCTCTCCCGGAAAAGGTCGGAACAACCAGGGTTTCAGCAGGCCGACTTTCTTACCTTTCTCCCTTAGCTCGTCTACCACGACTTTGGCCGTGCCGGCAGTGGAGCCAAGAACTACTACTGCATAATCCGCGTCGTCCAGTTTATAAGTTTCAAATAATCCATCGTAATTGCTACCCGAAAGATCGTTAAATTCTTCCTGGACCTGAAGAAACCTGGCCGGAACATTTTCCATCGCTTCGACCTGTTGCAATTTATGCTCGAAGTAGTAATCGGGCATGTCGAACGGTCCCTGAGTAGTCGGGTTCTCGACGTCCAAAAGAGGATAGCGTGCATCGTACTCACCCACGAATTCGCTCACGGCCTCGTCGGGCAGGAGTTCTGCTACCTGGGCTGTGTGAGTTAACGTAAATCCATCGAGAGTCACCATCACAGGGAGCAGAACGTCTTCGCTCTCCGCAAGGCGTTGAGCCATAAGGGTAAACTCGTAAGCTTCCTGGGCATCTTCGCCGTAGAGCTGAATAACCCCGCTATCCCTGGCCGCCATCGAGTCGGAATGATCACAGTGAATGTTTATCGGGCCACTGAGAGCTCTGTTAGCGACCGTCATGACGATAGGGGTCCTCATAGAGGCAGCAATATATACTATTTCCATCATCAAAGCCAGTCCCTGCGACGCAGTTGCCGTCATGGTTCTAGCTCCCGCCGCTGCTGACCCAACACAGGCACTCATCGCCGAATGTTCCGACTCAACAGTAATTACCTCCGAATCTACTTTGCCGTCAGCAACGTACTGAGAAAAGTATTCGACTATTTCTGACTGCGGTGTAATTGGATAAGCTGCAACCACGTCAGGGTCAACCTGCCTCATCGCGTTTGCCACTACCTGATGACCTGTTAATACATCTTTGTTGTCCTTACTCATCCTCTGATACCTCCCCCTCAGGCTTCATAGATATGGCGTCTACAGGACAAATCTCAGCACAGATCCCGCATCCTTTGCAGTGTTCGTAGTCAATCCCTTGAATTTCCTCGTCGGCAATCTCGAAGGAAGCATCGGGACAGTTAACCCAGCATTGAAGACATTGAATACAGGTATCCTCGTCCCAGATGGGCCTTTCCGATCTCCAGTCTCCTGTTTTATTGAGCTCCGGTGTAGCTCCACCGGTAATTACTCCACCAATCGGTATTTCATCGTGCTTCTTAAGGTCAAATTCTGCCATATGTCCTCCTGTTTTAGTTAACTTAACTTCTCGTAACCAGCTTCAAACGCCTCGAGATTCAACTCGACTATTTCCTCCGGAAGTTTCTTGGATAACGCTTTACTCACTTCAGATTCCGCTACTTCGTATTCTGTCCCCAGGACGGCAACCAAAGCACCGAGCATAGGTATATTCGCGTAACCACTTCCGGCATCTTCAGCTATCTTGGTCGCATCAATCGTAATAACCTTGCCGGTAAACCCTGTTTCGTCCTTAACTTCGTCCGAACTATTTGGCGTATTTACCAGTAATACACCATCTTCAGACAACCCTTCCGTCGGGCTCGCCGCCTGAAGCAATGTTGGGTCAACCACAGCAACTACCTCCGGTTCATCCACGCCAGAGTGAACCCGAATCTTTTTATCGGACACTCTATTATAAGCCCGGATGGGTGCACCGCTTCGCTCAGGTCCGTACTCTGGAAACGACTGAACAAATTTACCTTCCTGAAGGTTAATGTCAGCAAGTAATTGAGAGGCGGTTTTTGCTCCCTGGCCGCCCCGACCATGCCATCTAATCTCCTTCATTGAAAAACCCCCTTGTGCAAAATTGTTGAAAATTAGTCCTCCGTGAAAACTGTGTAAATGTTACAATATCATTATGCCATGTGCAATCTACGGGGGTTGGACGGACCCGGGAAATCAATGAATCGGTTAGTCACCAGAAGACATCTGTCCGAAATCTAACCGAATTAATTCCTTTTCAGGCAAAACCAGGAGTAATATACTTCATTGTTATGATTAACGCTATTCCCGGAGCGGTTTCCATAGTCTCATTCATCTTGATGGCGGGGGTCTTCTTGGGGTCGAAAAAATGGGGGAGGCTCAATAAATTCTCAGATTTCCTCCCTTTGACCGCACCGATTTCCGCGGGTCTTATCACAGGATTTTCTCCTCCGATAATAGGCCTTATGGTGAGCCTCGTAATAATCGGTGGTTCAAGAAAACTGGGGGAAGTCAACAAGGTACTGGAATACGGAAGTTTTCTGGTAGCAGGGCTTGTCTTTTCACTTATTGGATTCAGAATCCAGTTCATTCAGATGGCTACGACGGGGAAATTCGTTTACTTTTCGTGGTTAAGCATTCCTCTGACGGTGACATGGCTACTGTTGATCTCCAGATCCGTAGAATTTGTTCACGTCGAACTGGACAAAGAGAAGTGGCGACTTTTTATCGTTATATTGATTTTTATAGCACTTTCGTTTCTGCTAATTGTACTCCTGCAGCATGAACAAAACCTTACCACCGCATTCCAGCTGGGCCTGGCTTTTGTCGGTTCATCGGCAGGCCTGCTGGTTTTTGGTAAAAGAAAGGTGGTGTCGTCCGTTTTATTCCGCCAACTGGGATTCATCCTGGGTAGCCTCGCCCTGGTGGGACTGGTAAAGTCACTCACCGCTCTAGTTCTTCTCGTTCCGATCGCACCCCTGGCAATTCCGGCGGCACGAGGATCATTTGCTTTTTCGAGTGCTACCAGTTCGGCTGAGATTAATTCCAGTTTTCTGGAGAAAAAAATGGAGGAGTATCTGGGATCAAATTCCCTGGGAATCGCACTGATCTATATAAGTCTGAGTTACATCGGACTGGCTAGCTGGTGGTTTATCCGGTATCCGGGTAAAGTTCAGGCTGCGACGCTCTCCCTGGGCGCAGTCCTGCTACCGTCACTCTTTTTCCTGGCCAACAAAACGGTGAGCAAGCTCCGAACCCTGAAACCTTCACTGACTCAAACGGGATCCGAAACCGGAAATATTTTCGGCACTTCTTTCAATTTCAGTAAGCTCGAGAAAACCAGCCAGGAGGTCGAACGACTTGCGGGATCCAGACCGACGAGTTACGTTGCAACCCCCGACGTGACGGCCGTAATCCGTGCCAGTGAGGATGAACTACTATCAAAAGCCTTTGCCAGGGCCGACGTAGTAACTCCAGACGGTTTTGGGCTAATCTGGGCTTCCAGTGTCCACGATTTACCTCTTAATCAACGTGTAGCAGGTATCGACCTGATAGAAGAAGTTCTGAATTCGGCAGAAAATTTAAAATTATACCTCCTCGGATCGAAACCCGGAGTGGCCGAGAAAGCGGGAAATAATTTAACCGAAAGATACGAGGGTGTGGAAGTAACAGGTACTCATCACGGATACATACCTGTAGACTGTCAGGAAGTGGTTTCAGAGATAAACAAAATTAAGCCAGATCTCCTTCTGGTAGGAATGGGAGTTCCAAAACAGGAAAACTGGATTACCGAGCATATTGAGTCCCTGGACGCAAATGTAGTAATGGGTGTCGGTGGCAGCTTTGACGTACTTTCCGGCAATCTATCCAGAGCGCCTCAATGGATGAGACAGAGGGGTCTCGAATGGCTTTACAGGATATGGCTGGAACCCAGAAGATTGGGGAAAGCCAGATTGATTCCTTACTTTATGGCAAAAGTCTACTGGGAGAAGGTCAAGTTAGCCCTGAAGGATGAAATCCTTTAATTTCAGCTGCATTTGTTCTCTTCCCTTCCATTGATTCAATTCAAGTTGAAAGACAGGGTTTAGAACCTCCTGTTCCTTCAAAAGAGACAGGTCTTCACCCATCCCGAAGCCGATACAGTCGAGTATCTCATCACCCCCGGCGAGTTTTAGCTTCAGGTGATTCTTTGAGCTCCCTACTCTCCGGGCGCTGACGATCTTAAGTCGCCTAATCCAGAAATAGGGCTCTGGATTTCCAACTCCGAACGGTGCAAGGGACTGAATTTCTCGGTATAGGTCCCTATTTACCTGAACCGGATCGAGTCTAGCATCAAGGGAGTTTTCCTCAATTTTTTCATAAGAGTCGAGCCTCGAAGAAGCCCAGTCTTTCAAACAATCCCTTAAGGAGTCCAGATCAGAGCTATCTACAGTAAATCCACCGGCCATCTCGTGACCACCGAACTTGGTCAAATACCTGGAACAATTATCAAGACCCTGATAGACGCTTAACCCATCGATTCCTCTCATCGAGCCCCGGCAACTGGGCGTACTTCTGCTGACCGTAACTGCGGGGAGGTTAAATTCACCGGATAGTCGAGATGAAACCAGACCCAAAATTCCGGGATTCCACCCGTCACCAACTACAAAAACCAGCCCCTCGTTTTCCGGGTCAAATTCAGCCTCTTTAACCTGGTTAATCGCCCTTCTAGTCAGCTTATCTTGGATCCTTGACCTATCTCTATCGTAATCTATTAAAGTTCTCGAAAGATGATCTGCCCGAGAACGATTCCGGGTGGCCAGTAGCAAAAAGCTTACCTGAGGATCACCAACCCTATTTGCGGAATTCAACTTGGGGGCGATACGATAACTGATAGTTTCGGGTTTTATTTCCCCTTCCTCGCTCCCCATTTCTCCAAGCAAGGCAGAAATACCTGTAATAGGATCCTGCCTCATTTTTTTCAGTCCAACTTTTACCAGCCACCGGTTTTCGTCTTCTCCTTCGACCACCAGCGGGACCAGATCGGACACCGTTCCCAGAGCTGCCAGCTGGATTAAATTGCTCGTATAGCCGGAACTAACGCCTACCTTATCCATTAATCTGTCAACCAGCTTGTAGGCCACGCCGGCTCCGGATAGATGGGGATTGGGATAATTCGCATCGTTCCTCTTAGGGTCAACAACGGCTAAAGCTGGCGGAAGAGTATCGGAAGGTTCGTGGTGATCGGTAACTATAACGTCAATACCAAAATTATTCAGATGAGTGATTTCATCAACTCCCTTTACTCCGCAATCTGTGGTAATAACCAGGTCAAACTCCTCGTCTATCAACCGAGAAGAGGTCTTCTTGCTGATTCCGTGGCCAAAATCCCTGCTACCCACATCAACTTTAAGCTTTCCCGGTCCGGGTAAGTCTTCCAGACCTTTCAACCCCCGATAAACCAGCGAAGCACTGCTTAGACCGTCCACGTCAAAGTCCCCGTGAATGAACACATCCTGTTCTTCTTTCAGCGCCCTGATTATCCGGTCTATAGCTTTAGATAAATCTGGAAGCTGGTCAGGAGAGTGGAATACCCGCTCCGGGAAATCTTCTTCATCTTCGGGAGTGAGGTTTGCTCGCTGAAAGTTCTCCCCGTAACGACTTGCCACCAGCCCTGCAAATACCCGAGAGCAGTTGAACTTCTCCCTGATACTGCCAATCAAACTACGCTCTGGCTGGCTGGGTGTCCAGATCCTGTTATTGCTAAGGAGGGATTTCATTCACTGGCCAGATATTTGTCCCACGCGTAAACCAGGGGCGAAGCTACATAAATCGAAGAATACGTACCGACAAGTACGCCAATCAACAGAGCCAGAGAAAAAGCCTTAAGAACCGGCCCACCGAATAGCACGAGGGCAATAACAGGAATAAAAGTA
Source organism: Candidatus Bipolaricaulota bacterium (assembly GCA_018334915.1). Lineage (GTDB taxonomy): Bacteria > Bipolaricaulota > Bipolaricaulia > M55B111 > M55B111 > JAGXLP01. The sequence continues at coordinate 3,306 of JAGXLB010000001.1, read as the reverse complement.
GTGGTTGAAGTACTCAGAGTCCTGGAGAGTGACTGATTTATACTTTTGTTTATCAAAGAGAAAGTCGACTCAGAACGAGCAGCCCTCTTGCCGGAGTTTTCCCTGATACGGTCAAAATAGACTATTGTGTCGTTAAGTGAATAACCAACGATCGTAAGAAATGCACCAATGGTCGGTAAGTTTATTTCAATTCCAAATAAGGCAAAGATAGCCAGGGCAATAGTTACGTCATGGATGACTGCGGCCACTGCGCCTACGGCGTATCTAAGTCGGAATCTCCAGCTTATATAAAGCAAAATTACCAGCAGAGCAAGGCCGATTGCCTGCATAGCCTTAATCTGGAATTCTCGGCTAATCTGCTGGCCAACAGAATTAACCTCCTTTTCTTCCTCGATCACTCCGTACTTGTCATTTAACTCGTCCATCAAGTTTGCTACCTGGTCGGGAGGAATGCCTCCTTTACTTGAAATAGAAATGGTATTAGCAGTTACTTCACTACTGAATTCCCCGGAAAGCAGGGTGTCAAGCCTACTTTCATTCGACAGCAGATCACGAAACTGACTTATAGTTACATTGCCACTAAACGGGACTATGAGTTTGGAGCCCTCACCCTGATCCTCCAGACTCATTCCTCTATCGGCAACTGCTATGTTATCTTCACCTGATATAACACTTTCCAGAGCATTTTTGACGCTGCTATCCAATTTCTCATTAGTCACGATGCTAATGCTGTTAGATTTTATTTCACTCTGAATTTTACTTCCTGCCAGATCCGGGTATTTATCAGGCTGTGCTATAAGATTTCTGACTTCCGCAGTGGAGACGTTCTCTTCAAAAGGTATGGTTAATTGAGCGCCTCCCTGAAAATCTATTCCCAGGTTTAACCAGGGCCAGTTTGAATCTTTCAGACCAGGTTTCACCAGAGGAGTAGCTAGTATTACCCAACCGATTAGCACGATAATTATTGATAGGGTAGACCAGTACTTTGCCTTGCTTAACAAATCCAGATCAAATTTCATTATGCCTCCTAAAGAAAAGAAGCTATACTCAACCCCCCGACTGCCACCTATCTAGTTAAATTAATAATTTCGGGCGAGTATATGACAAGAATTAACCCAGGTCATTAACGCGCCGGGCGTACTTCGACTTTATTCTATCTACCTTATTCTGGTGGAGCGGTCCTTTGCTAGCTGTTCTATCGGCTGTCCGCATTAGTTCCGGTAGAAGCTCTCTGGCACTTTCTCCATCTTCTTCTTCGAGCAACTTATCCATCTCTTTCGTTATTCTCTTTAATTTTTCTTTTCGCCTCTTGTTACGCTCTCTTCGCTTCTTATTCTGTCTTAACCTCTTCTTTGCCGATTCTATAACAGGAATTGTTTGTCACCTCTTTTTCCCTAAGGGATTGATCTTTTGAGATGTTAATTTAAGCAGGTAACTAAATCAAGTGAATAACACGAACTACTAACAAATCCTCAAACATTCACAAGTTATTCTTACGTCCCTCTTCCGCTCAGTTCCCGCAAAAGACCAAGCAGGAGATTCCAGAACTTCTCAACGGAGTCAATATTTAACCGCTCCTCGGGAGAGTGAGGAGATTCCACGTCCGGGCCAGCCGCGATCATTTCTATACCTTGCTTTTTCTCGCCAATTATCCCTGTCTCCAGTCCCCCATGGATGACTTTCACCTCAGGTGATTCTCCGTACAAATCCTGAAATACTTTCTTGCTTTCCTCAAGTAGCCGGGACTCTCTGTCGGGCTGCCAGGCGGGATAAGCATCGTTATGCTTGACTTTACCGCCGAGGGATTCTCCGATTACCTCTATCCTGTTTTTTCTCAGGTTTTCCAGCTTAGATTCTCGACTGCTCCTCGAACTCATCAGGAGTTTTGCAGAACCGCCCTGGACTCTTACTGAAGCAAGGTTGGTCGAAGTCTCTACGGTGGATTCAAGCCTCTTATCGTAGGCCATGACCCCGTTCGGAAGAGCCCGGATTAAATTTAACAGGGCTCTGGTGGCCCCACCACTAAAGGGATCTTCACCCACTCCGGGGAGCTTTTCCACCTCCAGGGTCATACCGGGTTCAATTTCCTCGTACTCCGTTTGCAACACGGAGAACTTTTCAGCAAGGATGTTTTTTACGGACGAGTAATCGCCCTCAACTAGCATAACGGCCGAAGCTTCCCGGGGAATTGCGTTATGTTTGTCTCCTCCGGATAATTCTGTCAGCTGAAAGGAGCTACTATCGAGGCTTTCGAGAGCCCGAGCCAGTAATTTAATCGCGTTGGCCCTGCCCTTGTCTATATCCCCTCCCGAATGCCCCCCGATCAACCCATGGATCGAAACTTTTACCTTGTTCTCGTAACCGCTCGAGGCGCGATCAATCGGTAATTCGATGGTGGTCTTTCCACCCCCTGCACAGCCAATCGTAAAGACACCGAACTCTTCACTATCCAGATTTATAAGTCTGTCTCCTCGGATAAGCTCCGGGTCGAGGTTTGAAGCTCCATTAAGCCCTCTCTCCTCGTCTACGGTAAACAGACAATCAACAGGACCGACTTCCCGGTCACCTGTTGCAACTGCCAGGGCGATAGCAATTCCTATCCCGTTATCGGCACCCAGTGTGGTTCCTTCCGCGGTTATCCAGCCATCCTCTTCCTTCAACTGTATCGGGTCAATCTCAAAATCATGATCTACGCCAGAATTTTTTTCACAGACCATGTCCATATGAGCCTGCAGGACGACGTTAGGTCTATCTCCTCCTTTCAGTAAAACGTTCCCCGCCTCGTCGACACGGGTTTCCAGATCAGATTCGTCCGCTACTCCAATAATGTAATTTCTTATATCTTCTTCATTTCCAGAACAACGCGGTATTTCACTTATCCTTTCGAAATAACTCCACACTTTTTCCGGCTTAAAGTTTAACATGATGATATAAGGTTATTATTTGTCAGGAATTTTCACAAGTCAGTAGAATCTCCTCACGATTCGGGATTTTAACCTCGTGATATTTTTAATTACTATCTCTGGTGAGAAAAGGCCTGACATTTAGCAACCCTAACAGCTCTAGTTATAACTCAGATCTTTCACCACTATTCGGAAGTAAGGTGAAGGTCACAAGAGATCGCTATATTTTTTACCTAAGTCGTGCGATTCTCTCCCTTAAGACCAACTCCTAACTCAGTTTGTAAGGAAATATCCCTACTATTTGAGAAACTTATTTATCTTCACCAATTGGGTGATATCTAAAGTGGCAAATCAAGTCGCTCTCCGGTAACTTTCAACCAGCACCCAGATGAGCTCCGGAACC
>JAGXLB010000013.1 GCA_018334915.1 Candidatus Bipolaricaulota bacterium | reverse complement strand
AGAGGCTATCTGGGAAGAAGAGGATTACTGTAGCCCTCCTCTGGCTCAGGAGGGGGAATCGGTCCTGGATATTTACTTCTCAAACCTTCAAATAGAAAAGGTTGATAAGGGAGAGGGCTGGGAAGAGATAGACGATTTACCTTCTCTCTGGGAAAGACATCCGATTTTTCGAGATTAAAGGCTACTTTTAATCAAGAAGCAGGTCAGATTCAATAAACGTGAGGAACTTTGTTGTGATTGTCCCGATTTTTTGTTACTCAGGGGATTGCCCAATGAGAGAACTTTAAATCAAGTAATTTAGAAGCTTTTGACTCGGTTAACTTGACCGGAAAAAATAAAAAGCCACAGGTAATTAACTACCTGTGGCTAATCTATCTCTGTAAGTAAATTCTTATAAAGAATTTTTTACGAAACTTCTACGTTTAGGGCCTTGGGTCCCTTGTCGCCCTGTTCGAGATCGAACGTTACTTCCTGGCCTTCGCTTAGTGATTTGTAACCGTCACCGGTGATCTCAGAATAGTGCGCAAATGCGTCTTCGCCGCTTTCCTGCTCTATAAAACCAAACCCCTTGTCGTCGTTAAACCATTTGACTGTTCCTTTGGACATAATAAAAACTCCTCCTTGTTTGCCGTAATTTGACTGTCCTGATTATCCAAACGAGGTAGAGTTTTACTCTTCAAGTTAAGACACTGGTTACAGCCTTATGTAACAAAAGATTTCCGTCTTGCTAATTTCTAAACGCTAACTTCAGTTATTATATTGCAAACTATGTAACTATACTCAATATAAATATTAATTGCAAGTTTTATATATTATATTTATACTGTCTATGAAAAGTTTGTCTTCATGTTTCGCGAACTAACCTCATTTTATCATCAGGAACTCTACCACAAACTGCTCACGTTTACATAATTATTCCATAAGTTGACTTTTGCCTTATCTCCCTAAAAAGTTATATCTTGTATTGTAACTCCGGGCAGGTTAACATACTGACGGTCAGTATAAAACCGACGGTAGGTCAGGAGGAGTTATGAACAAAAGAAGGGACACGGAGATGAGAAAAGATAAGCTGCTGGAGGCTGCAAGCGATTTGTTTCTGGAAAAGGGTTATAGGGATACTTCCGTCAATTCAATTGTGGAATCCATCGGGGTTTCCAAGGGAACGTTTTACTATTACTTCGACTCCAAAGTAGAAGTGCTGGACGGACTCGTCGATAAGTTCGGTGAGCCAATCTATGAAAAGATAGACGGGATAATCGAGAAAAATTCACTCAATGCAATCGAAAAACTCAACCGAATCTTCTCTACTTCGAGCCGTCTGAAGTTGAACAACAAGGAGGACCTGCGAAAAATCTTCCATCTGATGTACAGACCGGAAAACCTTCGGCTCCGTGACAAGATACAAAAACAGTCGGTAGAGCGGTCAGCTCCTAAAGTTGCTAAAGTTTTGAAGCAGGGAATAGAAGAAGGCACGCTTGATACGGAATTACCTGAAGAAGCCAGTCGGCTTATCCTCCATATGGGCACAAACCTGCAGGAAGAAATGTCCGAACTGTTACTGGATGATGAGGCCAAAGTAGAGGCAAAGATATTTATCAGTAAATACAGAGCCTATGAGAATGCCATAGAACGAGTTGTAGGTGCCCCGGTGGGGTCGATAGAGCTAATGGAGGAGGCGGATCTCAAGAGGTTCCTGACCTGTTTCGATCGTAATAGTCCAGTAAAGGATTTGTGATGAACGAGACTACTTTGAGAATCGTAGTAAACTGAGGAGGGAACGATGCGTCAGCCGATAATTGAAGCTCGAGGTTTGACCAAGTTTTACGGGAAGAACAGGGGAATAATAGACCTGGATTTTGACGTTAGTGAAGGAGAGGTATTCGGTTATCTGGGTCCGAACGGTGCCGGCAAGACTACAACCATCCGGACGTTATTGGATTTGATTCGGCCTACGGATGGCGAGGCCAAGGTATTTGGAAAAGACGTTAGGCTAGACGGAGAAGAGATCAGAGCTGATATTGGATATTTACCGGGGGAACTGGCGCTGTTTGGTGATATGACCGGGGAAGAGATATTTAAGTACCTAGGCAACGTCAGGGGCGGTTTGAACTGGAATTACGTTGAAGAACTTGCCGATCGACTGGAGGCTGATCTAAGCAAAACGGTGGCCGACCTGTCATCCGGTAATAAACAAAAACTAGGGCTTATACAGGCCTTCATGAATAAGCCTAGATTGTTGATACTGGACGAGCCGACCAACGGTCTGGATCCGCTGATGCAACAGGAGTTCTTCCAGCTGATTGAGGAAGCAAGGGCTAACGGACAAACGGTTTTTGCTTCGTCCCACATACTCCCCGTAGTTGAACGGATCTGTGACAGGGTGGCGATTATCCGGAAAGGAGAGCTGGTGACCGTAGAGGAAATTGACGATCTCAAAGAGGGCATGCTCAGGAGCATCGAGATTCAATTCGCAGACCGGCCACCCGAGGAAAAGTTCAAAGAGCTGCCCGGAGTGGAGGAAGTCAACTTCGAGGATAGTCGGCTCCGATGCAAAGTGGTTGGTAGGCTGGACGATCTAATCAAGGAAGCTGCCAATTACGAAGTGGTTAACGTCATCAGCCACGAGCCGAACCTGGAAGAGATATTCTTGAAGTACTACGAAGGAGAGGGTGAAGGGGTGGAAGCCAATGCTTAACAACGTGTTGTTAAAGACGCTGAAGGACAAGCGAAAGACGTTTGCCTGGTGGAGTCTGGGCGTAACCCTGCTGGTCTTCTGGTACAACATAATGTTTACGACCATCGAAGGAGTCGACGTTTCAGCGATAAACCAGATGATGGAGAGTCAATTCATTCAGGGCCTGATCGGTGGAGCTTACGATCTGACTTCCCCAGAGGGCTGGTTGAGCGCCGAATTGTTGCCGCTGCTCGGTCCCCTGATTTTCATTGTATTTGCTGTTTCGTTTGCTACGTCGACACTTACGGTCGAGGAAGAGAAAGGCACGTTGAATCTATTACTTACCAATCCAATTTCCAGACTGTCGGTATATACTCAAAAGTTTTTTGCACTGACTGTGGGTTTATTCTCCCTGGGTCTCGTATTCTGGGTCGGTAATATTATCGGAACAACTTCAGCCGATATGGGACTTTCGTTTTTCTCACTTGCCGAAGTCACGTTTAGCCTAGTCCTCCTGGGCCTACTGTTCGGTGCCTTTTCGCTTGCACTTGGAGGATTGACCGGAAAGGACGGGCTAAGCAAGGGAATTGCCAGCGCGGTTGGTATAATCTCGTACCTGCTCAATTCCATGTCCGAAATCGTTGAGAGTCTGGAACCGTTCCAGCCAGTATCGGTCTTTCATTATTACGGGGGCGGGGAGGTTCTGCTTAACGGAATAGACTTCGGGGACGTCGGTATTCTGCTAGCGGGAACGGTTGTACTGTTCGCCGTAGGGATGTACGGGTTTCAGAGACGGGATATTGGCACTTAATATGTGACAGGCCGGTCATAGGGATTTGTTATATTTCGCGACAACCATTCTCTCCTTCCCCCATGGGGGTTGAACACCTATGGACCTCCGTTTTAAATCTTCTCGGGGTTTGTTATATGAATAAATCGCCGAGGCGTGGGAGCCCCGGCTGCTTTGTTCTTTTTTATGTATATTGAAGGCTAAAGCCTTCCGCTGCATTCATTAAATTTGACAGTCCTTAATGAGATGTTAAGGGAACAAGCTGACCTGGGTAACGAGAAATATCATCCAGTTGTATCTCCGAATCCACGGGAAGTTCTAAAACGTACTGGAATTGCTGGTCCGGATCATAACTCGGACAATCATTGGAATTGCACGGGTCCATTGTAACGTTATCCAGTAGCTTTCCATTCGTGTCGAAGAACCCGATTTGGAGTGAAATTTTAGTATCTTTCATCCAGAAACCTGTTATCGTTTCTTCCGGATAAGTAAATACCATTCCGTCGAGCGGTTCTATTTCAGCTACGTGTTTTAGCCCATGTGTCTGACGGCTGGAATTGTTGGCCAGGGCGACGATCAGTTTTCGTTCGTTCAACCTCACTTCGGTTACGGGAAAGTCAGTTAGCGGGTCGGGAACGGAAGTTCCGGCTCCGAGCAATTCGTCCAGGCTCCTGATCTCCGATAAAAAACCGTTTTTCCAGCCGGGATATAGCCGGTCGAGTATCATGGCTTTTGCTGCACCCATTGCGGCTAACCTATCCCGCACCGGAGTGGGGCCGGTCAACGGTGAAGTTAGTTGGTTCAATAGGTTAGATCGGACCCGGGAAGGTGGTTGAAGTTCGATTTTTTCCTCAGGACCCGAATCTTCCCTGTAAGCTTCTATTATAATTCTTGTCCCTGCGTACCGGGCAGTCCCCTCGAGCCACTGAACCCGGTGTTCAAACGAACGCACGGTAGAGTTTGGAATTTTCGAGCCGTTTTCCGAGAGGTTTAGTGCCCGACCTGTCAGGTTTCTGACCCGGCTCAGATCATCCGCTTTTAACCCGCGGACGAGAAACTCCCCGATTTCACCTGTTCTGGCTTCCCACGGTTCTTCGTCACTTAGTCGCTCCTGTAGAGTCCGGAAGTGTCCCGAGAAACCAAAAGTCGGAACCTTCTCTGGTCCTCCGAGCCTATCAATTAGATAGGCGTGGAAGCTTTCGTGGATTAACGCCCGAAGGTAGTTGGCTTTACTGAGCTGGGAGTTCGAGCTTCCCATCTCGTCTCTAACCCATCCAATCAACTCCTCCCGGGCTGGCATAACAACTGACCACGTGCCGTTTACGGGATAAGCGGTGGCAGCTGGTCGGGGCAAAAAGTGGCCTTCCTTTACGTGGAGATTTTGTTCACCTTTTACTTGGTTGAACTCTGCTGGAGGTTCGGGATGGCCCAGAAGGTAATCGTTTTCTCCTGATCTGAGCAAGGCTGGCGCCGGGTTGTCTCCGAATTCAGGCCAGACCTCGTTACCGTGTTTGACTATAAGCCGCCGCGATTGCTTTGCCAGGGTAAGGTCGGAATGAAGGTCGTCCTCTTCAGTATCGGCTTCTGCTAAAGCCGGTGAAAGCGCAATTCCAGCAAGCAGAAGAAATATACATACTAAAGAAGCCGAGTTAAAATTCTCACCAGCCAAACGGTGATAATTGATTTTTTACCTCCTGTATCGGGTTAAAAATTCCAGTGCAACGAGCCGACCGTCCAACTTTAACTCTTTCGTCTCTTGCTGTGCAACTTAAGTTAAGATGGTTTTTAAAGTTACCCTCAGTTCTTTCATTAACTGAGGATTTATCCGATTTCTTTACTAATGTTACGCGTTTGTAAACACTAATTTTTACCCCAGGATTCAAATGAAGGCTCTTTTCTCGCCACCTTCATCAATAGAAAACGAGTTTCTATTTATGGTTGGCGGAGGACTGCAGTATCTGGATTATACCAAAGGTATTAGATTGGGTGGTGGAGTTGAGTTAAACTTAGGCCTTCCCACCTCCGGGCTGGACGGTTTTACCGGCCCTATACCATTTCTTTCGCTGGAGTCGAGTCACGAGTTCGGCTAAACCGTGTTTGTTAGTATTTGCTTGACTTCTGAGGGTTCCGGATTCCGCCGAGAAAAAGTAGCGCCCCAGTCTCTTCATGCCTTATGGCGAAAAGGAATGGTCGATCCACTATCATTTCGAAGTCGTCCTGTGTCGGTCCCAGACCCGTCAGACTGATTTTAACGCTGGTTGCCGCGGCGGCTTCTGTGCCCCGTTCGGTTACTTCAAGAAAAGTCTTGTGTCTCACGCTACTGATGTAAGCATTCCGGGTAAGTAGGTCGATAATCCCGGTCAGGTCGGCTTTTACTCTATCAAAAGGCAGTTCCATACCGAGATCTTTCAGTGGATCATTCAATTTGCTTTCGAACCGCAGTTCGAATTTTGGAAGGACAAGGTGACCCTCGGCCCGTTCCAGGCTTGAAACCCAATCTTCCCATTTTTTGCGATCCAGGTTGTCTATAAGTTCCCCCAGCTCCAGTTTTTCTTCGGGGAGGACAACGTAAGCCGCAACGGGCTCGTTATTCCCGTAGGGTATTCGGATTAACTTAAATTTCTCCCGGCCGAGAAAGTAGAACCTGCCGGACCGACTCATCATCGGCAGAAATTTCTCCGAACCGTCCCCGAGATGAAACCTTTGTACAGTGGTATTCTCTTCCTTAAACTGATCTTTCCAGGGACCCTCAAAATATATGGCGTTCAACAACACCATTACGTCAAGTGGACTCAGTTTCTTAACGATTTTTTCGATTTTTCCATTCGTATTTTCGCTTATCCAGTTATTTATCGTTTCCAGTGCTTCAGGGGAACTGAAATCCAGCTCGGCTATTTCTGCCTCAAAGAACTTCTCTCCTGTCTTGAGGAAATCTTTTTTGAACTGAAACCCCTTCCTTGACCATATCGAATTGGCGACGGAAACATCTACGTCCGTATTTTTTTTCAACCGTTCCATGAGCTTTGCGGCCAGGGCCGCAACTTCCTGTTTCCTCAGCCCCTGTAGCCCCAGAACTTCAGCCATTTCCGTTTCGGTCTCTGCTTCCGCCCCCATAAATGTCATTCCCAGTGCAAGATGGACGCTCAGCGGAGAGATAAATACGTTTTCCCTCGGCGGGGCAGAGTACAACTCTTTGGTAAGCCGAAAACCAAAATCGTTGATCCCCGCCGATAATCTCCGAACGGAGTCAGTCTGTACCTGTAAAGAAGAAACATCTCGTGCTGCTGACTGGCTATAACTCGGGCTCAAACAGATAAAAATTAAAACAACTGCCGTTATCGCTAACGTGTAATTCGAAACTTGCACACTATTCACCTCCTGCCTACAAAAGAAATTTATCCTTTTGGGCCTAGTATCTCAACTTGAACCACCCCCAACCAGATAAGGTTCTTGTTACAATAACCCTTACGGTAATTAACTGGGTCCTCCAGAGAAAAAGTTCCATTTTCAGTGTATCAGCAATTAATTGAGGACTAGAGTCAATTAAGTTATCAATTAAAGAAATTAATCGAAGCGGGGTCAAAAAATTTGATAATCAAGAATAGAGCCACTTTAATGGAGTCAGGTTCGGTCGAACCGAAGAAGGTCGCTATTAATTTGTTCGAGGAAGGGATAAATTCCTCGCTACCCGGAAAGGCAATCAGGAATCATCTCAGGGTGGGAGAGGATTCTTTATTCTCGGGAGAAGTGGGATATAACCTGGCGCCCGTAGATAGAGTTCTCGTTATTGGCGGGGGTAAGGCATCTCTTGGAATGGCAAAGGCAGTGGAATCAGCCATAGGATCTATAGTTGATAAGGGCCTGATAGTGACGAAACGCGGGGGAATAGAGCGAGGCCTGAAGAAAATAAAGATACGGGAGGCGGCTCACCCCGTGCCTGACATGGCAGGGGTAAAAGCTACGGAAGAGCTTCTGGAAATTGCCGGGGGGGCTGGCAAACGGGATTTGGTGATCGTATTGATCTCGGGCGGAGGTTCGGCCCTGCTCAGCTGTCCCGTCGAAGGAATAGAATTGAGCGAGCTTCAGAGTTTGACCGAAGACTTACTGGAAACCGGCGCCTCAATTGAAGAGATTAACGCGGTAAGAAAGCGACTCTCCCGGATTAAAGGAGGAAGACTTGCCAGAGCAATCCATCCTGCAAAGGGACTTGCTCTAATTATTTCCGACGTAGTGGGGGACAATCTTAACTACATAGCTTCCGGTCCCACTGTACCGGAAGAGTCAAAATTGGGGAAAGCTCTCAAGGTTCTTAAGAAATACGATTTAAAGGAAAACCATAGCCGAATAGTAGATCTGTTGAAGGAGGGCGATCAAAAAACAGACCCAGTTGGAGAAGAAGAGTTTTCCAAATTCGAAATTCAAAATCAAATAATTGCAAGTAACGAGACCGCACTTTTGGCCATGGCCAACAAGGCTGAAAAAACGAATATTAACCCGATGATTATCTCTTCTAGGCTGGAAGGAGATAGTCGGATGGTGGGAAAACTATCCGGTCAACTTGCCCGATCAGTTTACGAGGAAGGTCATCCTCTGTCCCGGCCTGCTATTCTTCTTTCCGGGGGAGAAACCACGGTTACTCTATCCGGTAATTACGGCAAGGGTGGACCCAATCAGGAGTTTACCCTGGCGGGAGGACGGGAAATTATTGGGATTCCGAATTCCCTCATTGGGGCGATTGATTCGGACGGTGAAGACGGTAGCACGGAGATTGCCGGCGGGCTAGTGAGCGGAGAAGAAAAAGTCAGTAGGGACAAGATAAATTCTTACCTGGAAAATCACGACTCTTTTGGACTGCTGAAGAAAATAGACGGTGCAATTATAACAGGCCAGACTGGAACTAACGTGAACGATCTTAGGATGGCACTTATTCTCTAGGCCCTGATTGGGGACTGGTCATGTGTAAGCCCAGGTACACTAGGCCTGGAATGCTTCCCTGTAAGTCTCCTGGTAACTTCCGATAAACGATTCTACGAAAGAGTTTTTTGGGCTGGAGAGAATTTCTTCCGGGTTACCCTTTTGAACGAATTTCCCTTCTTTCATTATTGCCACCCTCTCACCGAGGCTGAACCCCTCTGCGAGATCGTGCGTAACGTAAATGGAAGTTGAATTGAAGTCTTCGTGAGCTTTTAGAATTTCCGATCTGGCTCCTTCTCTGGTTTGAGGATCCATGTCTCTTAATGGTTCATCGAATAAAAGCACGTCCGGGGGAATTGTCAGCGCTCGACCAAGAGCTACCTGCTGTTTCTGGCCCTCCGATAGTTCACCCGGTTTTCGGTCGAATAGCCTTTCTGATATACCGAGCCTGTCGATTATCTTCATTACTCGCTGGCTGATTTCTTTAAGGCCCAGTTTCATAATTCTCAGGGGAAAGTTCAGGTTCGAGTAGCCCTGATTGGAGTGGACTTTCAGGTGAGGGTAGAGTGCGTGGTCTTCGAAAATCATTCTTACCTTCCGCTCGGAGGGGGATAAGTCATTTACTACCTCTTCGTCGAAGTATATCTCTCCGTCGTCGGGGACCAATAACCCGGCGACTAGTTTTAGAAAAGTCGTTTTTCCACAGCCGGTGGGTCCAATTATTACAAAGAACTCCCCGGGGTTTACCTTGAGATCAACGTCCCTTATTACCTTTTCGCTTCCTAAAAATTTGCTTACCCCGGAGAGGGTGATACTTTTCATACCCTCCTCCTACCAGCAGGATTCTACAATAAATTATCCAACTACCGGAGTGTCAGTTCAAATAAAGATTACCTACCCGTACAGGTTATTACAGAGTTTTGCCACTCTCTTTCCGAGCTCCCTCGACCCTTCCAGCGCGCGCTCGTCCGGTTTGCCCAGAGCAACTGGACCGTAGTGGTCCTTCTTCGAGGTTCCCTGGACGATCATCCCGTGAATCAGCATCATTTCCACGAGCGCCACGATGGTAGTTTCATTCCCTCCTCCACGATTTGCCGCTGAGGTAAAGGCCCCGCCAACTTTTCCTTCGAGTTCGCCGTGATGGGTAACGGACCGATCAAATAAATCCTTTACCGGTGCAGAGGGTAGTCCGTAATAGGTCGGAGAACCCACTATTATTCCCTCCCAATCCAGCAGTTCGTCCTCGTCGGTCTCCTCGGCGGTCTTTAGTACGGCAGTTACGTCGTATTCGGATTCCTCGATACCTCTTACAACTTCTTCAGCCATTCTCTTCGTATTTCCCGTCCTAGAATGATAAACAATGCCAATAGTCGTCATGTTTACCTCCAAACAGATTAAATTTTAACTATTCTCACGGGTGCTTTTCCCAAACCGGGGTTGAGGACTTACAAAAAGATGATAATATAATACGGTGATCTTTTACAAACAACGAGCGTGATCCCCAATCGATAAAAGACAATTTATTTCTTTGTCCACAGTTAGGTTTACCAGCGGGCTCGGGGTGGCAATGGTTTCCACCTTTATCGGAATTTATTCCGATATCTTTAGCCTCTCCGGAGTTCAGGTCGGGCTAGTTGGAGTAGCCTACTCCTTAACCCAGCTCCTTATCCTCTATCCCGTTGGTCGATACGCCGACTTAGGCCATCGCAAGGTTCTACTTCTAAGCGGGTTAATTATCGGCATTCCTACCTACCTGTTATTCTGGCAAGTTGGGGGATTTCGAAGCCTGTTTGCCTCTCGACTCCTTCAGGGAATATCAATTGCCTTCACTACAGCGATTGGTCTGTCGTTCATAAGTATAAGAAGTCGGGAAGAAAACCGTGGGAGAAACCTTGGTACTTATAACTCTCTTAGGGCAACCGGGCAGACACTTGGTGCGCTTGGTGGAGGTTTTCTGGTTGCCAGGTTTGGGTTTGGTGTGCCGTATATGATTCTTGCCTCTTTGTACGCTTTAAGTCTCGCCGCTATATTCTTTATGGTTCCACAGGAATCGGCGAAAAGCAGAGAAGGTAGAGCAGGAGGAGGACTACACCTTTCTGAACTTCTCTCGGGAGTTCAGTTCCGTATTCAGATAGGATTTGAACTTTTCTTTGCCTTCGCCAAGGCAATAATTGTTGTATTTATACCTGTCTACGCTTACGCGGTGATAGGTCTTTCCGAGGGCCAGCTGGGTGCTGTAGTTGCTGCTCGATACCTCACGTTCGCTCTGGGGCAGGGACCTGCCGGTAAGCTATCCGATGTCGTAGGCAGGGCGCCGCTGGTGATCGGTGGCGGATTACTATTTACCGCTGCTGCGTTTATTCTCCCGTTTCAGAAGACTTTTTGGGGACTTCTCTTCGTGTCAGGGTTAATTGGTATCGGAGATTCTATCAGAGTACCGGCTAGCTGGGGAATATTTGCTGATCAGGGAATAAACACCGGCCCCGCCACTTCCTTCTCGTTTCGCATGCTTGCCTGGCGGCCGGGGTTGATTGCGGGCCCATTACTCGGCGGATTGATAAAGGATTTACTGGGGATTGCCAATACTTTCTACGCTGCTGGAGCCGCCGTTTCTACGGCCCTAATCGGTTATGCTGTATCTCTTTTTCTACACAAAGAAGAAGTCTCATTGTAAAACTCACCGGTCGGTTTGTATCGGTTTTGCTAAACATCTTCGAAATAAATTAATTCTTTTCCAATTTTACAAAAGTTAAGCGGAACTCTTTACAATGAGTTAGTTTTATCTTCATACCCTACCACTAAGTCCGACTGCGGAAAAGACCTGAAAATAGACTGATTCTCTCGATTGATTTACGATTTTCGTTGTCATGAATACGGGGCAAGCTTATCATTTATTCGTGCCTGATGAAAAAGGTAACCTGATATAGCTTTATCTGGGCTGATGGATAATTCGGGTGGTGAAGATGGGAAAATTAGAAAGAATTGCCAAAAAAATCGGAGGAATCAAAAAAGCAAGCAAGGCAAACTTCTCTGAAGGGAGTCAGAGAGAAAGTTTATCTTCTCCCTGCGAAAGCCAGTATTCAGCTGCCGGTCGACTAAAAGAAGATTTATTGAAGGAATATAGTGAGACAAATCTCCTATCAGTTACGGAGTTTGAACGAATATCGACTGATTACGGGGAGACGCTCCACCTTCGAGAGCTGGTTGAAAAACCGTTCGAAACCCCCGACCCTTCTCGACCGGATATTCTTTCTGACCTGAAGCTTGTTTACGGTATCGGTTCCATCCGTGAAAAGGAACTTAAGGAACAGGGTTACAAAACAATAGAGGATTTAGTGGATCATCAGAAGTGGGGTGAAAAAGCCCGAGCGGTCCAGAACCTTTTTCAGGATGAACTAACCGGGGCTTACAATCTTTTGAGAAGATGGAAGTCTCTTTCCCATCCTTCGTTTTTACGGTTATCAGGTCTGTTTGAAAAGAACCAATTTGCTATAGTGGATATTGAGACACTCGGCCTATCCAACCAGCCCGTGTTTTTGCTCGGTCTTGCCCATCCCGGGGATTCAAATATAGTCATGCACCAGTTCCTGGCAGAAGATCTGAACCAGGAACTCGCGACTTTAATCAATTTTTCCAACCACCTGGATGAGCGAGATATAATCCTAACTTATAACGGTAAAAACTTTGATATTCCCTACATAGAAAGAAGGCTGGCTTACTACGGTCAGAGAAAGAAATTCTCTCACCCGCATCTTGATCTTTACCTTTTCACGAAAAAAATTCTTGGTCAGAGAACCCGGAACTGCAAACTGGGCACTATAGAAAGATCCATCCTCGGCGTGGAGAGAGACCTTGACTTACCCAGTTCCATGGTACCGAATTACTATACCGCCTACAGGGAAAATAAGAATCCCGGTCCACTCATACCAATCCTTGCCCATAACCGTCAGGATCTGTTAAGCCTGGCGGATCTGTATCGGGAGCTTATCAAGGAAGCACTAAATGGAAATAAGTAAAATAGTCGAAAGCCTGAAGAAACAGAACTGGTACGAAGGCCAGATCGAGCACACCGAGCTCCTACCTGAGCGAAAAGCTGAATACGGTAAGGCTAACTACGATGGAAGGATTAATGATTTTCTGGAAAGAAGAGGCATAGATCTGTTCTCCCATCAATCGCAGGCGATAAATCATATAGCGGAAGGAAAGAACGTTATAATTACAACTCCCACTGCTTCCGGTAAAACACTTGCCTTTAATATTCCCGTTTTTGATCGTATGCTTAAGGATCCGGATAGCAGGGCTCTCTATATCTATCCGACTAAAGCGCTCTCACAGGATCAGTTAGAGACGATAAAAGAAATGGAGCAGGAGCTTCAGCTGGATCTTAATCCTGGAGTGTACGATGGAGATACGCCCCGGAGTGCCAGACCAGGTATAAGGCGGGATTCGCGGATCATTTTAACCAACCCCTACGGCCTTCATCACTATCTCGAGTGGCACCATAAGTGGAGAGACTTTTTCAGTAAACTCGAGTACGTCGTAATGGACGAAGTTCACAGCTACAGAGGTGTATTCGGGTCGAACGTGGCGATGCTTGTTCGCAGGATGAAGCGAATTTTTGGCCATTACGATTCCGATCCTCAATTTGTTCTCTCTTCCGCAACAATTGCAAACCCGCTGGACCACGCGAAGAAGCTGGTTGGGGAAGATTTTTCACTGGTTTCTGATGATTCTTCCTTTCGGGGTAGAAAGAGTTTTTTATTCTGGAACCCATTGACCAACCCCGATAACTCCCCCCACAATCAGACAAGCAAGTTGATGGCGTACTTCGTAAATAGCGGCCTCCAGACACTATGCTTTACTCTTTCCCGACGGCTGGCTGAGCTAATCGCCGAGTGGAGTTCAAACCGCACGGAAGCTCCTGTTAAATCCTACAGGGCTGGGTATCGACCCGAAGAACGCCGAGAGCTAGAACGGGAACTTAGAACCGGTGAGATTAGAGGAATCTCAGCTACAAACGCCCTCGAACTGGGCGTGGACATTGGGGGGTTGGATGCAGTTATTATTTCCGGCTATCCGGGAACAATTACATCCAGCTGGCAGCAGGCAGGAAGAGCTGGGCGGGGCAGAGAAGATTCACTTGTCGTTCTCGTGGGATTCGAGAACCCCCTCGACCAATTCTTTCTAAAACATCCCAGAGAATTTTTCGACAGGGACCACGAACGAGCAATTCTTGATCTGAGTAATCCAAATATAACAATGGGGCACCTCACCTGCGCCGCCACGGAATTACCGATCCGTGAGGATGAATATCTGGGGCAAAAGTACTCCGAGGAACTAAAAGTCCTGCTGGAGAACGAGTTACTTCAGGATACCCCGAACGGGGCCGTATTTGCTGAAACTTACCGACCCAGTGAATCGGTAAGGCTGGACAACATCGACGAAACCACGATTAAAATCCTCCACAACGGGAAGCTCCTCGAGACTATGGATAAGGCTCAAGCTTACAGAGAAGCACACGAGAACGCGACTTTATTACACCAGGGGAAGACCTATATTGTGAAAGAATTCGACCTGGAGCAAGGGGTCGCCGAGGTGAAATGGAAAGAAGTGGATTACTTTACTCAGGCAATTTCTGAATCGAGCCTTGAAATAAACGATAGATTCTCGAAAGAAGAAGTGGAAGACGTAGGTGTTTGGTTTGGGAACGTATCTGTTTCCGAAGTCTACTCCCACTACAAGGAAAAGAAATACGACCGAGTGCTTGACGTGCACCCTTTAGATCTTCCCCCGCTGGAATTCGATACGGAGTGTAGCTGGTTCCGTGTACCAGAACAAATCCTCGTTCAGGTCGAAGAAAAGGGGTTGGGTCCCCGGGGTGGTCTTCACGCAATCGAGCACGCTGTTATTTCACTTACCCCGTTCTACGCGATGTGTGATAGATGGGATATAGGAGGGTTTTCCTCACGGAACCCGCTGGAAGAAGGGGGAACGATCTTCATTTATGACGCTTACGAGGGGGGAATCGGGATCGCCGAAGAGGTCTACGATTTGCTGTCTGAATTGCTCGAGAGAACTTACGAACTCATAGTCGGTTGTGATTGCGAGGAAGGCTGCCCGTCGTGTATCTATTCCCCGAAGTGCGGGAACGATAACGATCCTCTGGACAAAGAAGCCGCGATATATATCCTGGAGAAGCTGGGTGAGAGATTTGGGTATTAGTTCGCCCGCACTATCTGGCAACCTCCGGGTCTCCGGGGCGAGGTCGAGGTCCAACGTTCAGCTGTCCGAAAGAGTGATTTTCACGCTGAGGAAATCTCCTACGATTATAGAACGGTTTCCAAAGTTATTCATCTATTTTACACGGTCAGCACTAAAGTATGGCAACAATATAGGAGTAATTTTGCCTGGACGCAGAAAAGTTCTTTTTATCTGAACATATAGTCAGGTTGTTGGCTTCTTAGCCGTCATCAGCCGAGTGAATCCTCCCAGGTACTGGTGACTCTCGACCTCTTCGAAACCAAATTGCTCCAGTATTTCTTTCCAGTCCCTGGAAATATAGTCGAAAGCGTAGTCGCATTCAGCTATTCTGAAAGGAATTCTTATGTATAGCGGAAGGTCGCTTAATTCGAATTCTCCGTAATCAAGCAAACAAAACCTACCTCCCGGGAGAAGGGCTTTATACGTATTTTCCAGAACCTTTTTCCGTGCGGAATGGGGCAATCCATGGATGACAAAAGAGGTAAGGACTTTGTCAAATTGCGACTCGTAAGGCAGAAGGTCGTCAATTCTCCTGTTTTCCGCTTTTACGTTAGGCTTATTATTAAACTTCTGCCTGAACTGCTTGACCCCTTCTTTGCTTACGTCAAGTCCGAGAATTTCACCATCTTTACCAATATACTTTGCCATAAACTGGGCGTTATATCCTGAGCCGGATCCCAGATCGAGGATTCTGTCTTCCGGGTTTATTTCAATATCCCTTATGGCCTGTTCGATGAATTGTCCGTATTTACCTAAAGTGACGAGGTTAAGAAAGTTCTCGTAGTATCGAGCGGCAATTCCGTCGATCTCTATATGTGAGTTCGGATAAAGTTCTGTCAAATTCTCCCTGGCTGTTATTTAGAGTGCCGGTAATCTATACTAATTTACGGGTAAAGTCGTGATCAATATATGTTTGCAGGAGATATTCCTACAGGATAACCCCTTTGAAGTTCTCCACTATTCTTGCAAAAGATTCTGACGCCTCTGAGTCCGGATAGGCTTTCACGAATGGAACACCATCGTCACCTGTTTGGACAATTCGCTGGTCCAGGGGGATCTGTCCGAGGAAATTTGCCTCTATCTCCTCGGCAGCTTTTTTGCCTCCCCCTGACTTGAAGATCTCTGTCTTTTCCCCACAGTGAGGACAGATAAAACCACTCATGTTCTCAATAATTCCGATTACTGGCAGGTCGAGCTTTTTAGAAAAGTTAACTGCCTTTTTCGAATCAAGCAGAGAAAGGTCCTGCGGCGTAGTTACTATGATCGACCCATCCAGATCGTTCAACAATTGAGCAATTGACAGAGGTTCGTCTCCAGTCCCCGGAGGGAGGTCGATTATAAGGTACTCAAGTTCTCCCCAGTTTACGTCCCCCAGAAACTGTCTTATTGCCTTCATTTTCAAAGGACCCCGCCAGACTACTGGAGAATCCGTACTTGGTAGAGTGAAGCCTATCGACATTACTTTTAAATTACCAATTTTCGGGGGGTTCAGGCTTTCCTCACTTCCGGTAATTTTTCCATTTTCCAGTCCCATAATTTTGGGAATATTTGGTCCGTGGAGGTCCGCGTCCAGTAATCCTACGTCGCCGTCAGTTTCCTCTGCCAGCGAGGCTGCCAGATTTGCCGATACGGTGCTTTTACCCACACCACCTTTTCCGCTCATTACCACCAAAGAATGTTTTACACCTTCCAGATTAACTTCTTGCCGGTTTTGTGTTTTCGTTTGTTTTTCGGGGTTATTTGCCATTTGATTCCTCCCAGGGAATTTTGTTTATCAGGTGTTAAGAAGAAAAAATATATGGCCAAAAGTATTAAGTTAAAAATGTTAATAAACTTTCTTTCTAAACTATCTGACGGAAACCAAATTAGAGCTGTTAAATTCTATCATATGCACAGACTAAATCAACGGACTTCTGGAGGTTTGTAAGCTATCGAAGCAATCAACTACGTTGCTTACTCTTCGTGCTCCTCGTTTCTCCTCCACTCGTAGCCGGGTTCTTCCTCCAGTACCTCTCCTTTTCTCTTTTCCTTAACTGCGTATATTCCAATAAAGGAAAACCCATATAAAATGACCAGAAATAATATCAAAAATACTGCCACGTACGGCCCGGGAATGAATCCTATCCTTGCGCGCTCCAGGGCTAAGCGTACAGTGTCTGCTTGAGTAGGGTGGATGGTTATCTTCATGAACCAGCCGAGAATTATAGTCGAAAAGATCCAGAGATAAACCCGTCTTAACCTGACAGCGAGTGCCGCCGATATTGACACTTTGTGTTCCGGTTCCCGTAAGTCATTTGAGAGTACCTTCATCCACTCGGACCTCGGGAGAGATGGCTCAGGGTCGAGCATATTGGCCAGAAAATTTTCCTCGAGCAGCCTAAGACGAGAGCGCCATACCTCATGAATCTGGTAGCGATTAGCTTCCAGGGTTAATATAGCTGAAGTTATCGGGATTGTAAGCAGAATTAGTGCCGGGTGACGGTTGGGGGAGGAGTAAGACCAGGTAATCATACCGGCTACCATTACCATTGACCAGTAGGGCGTTCTGTCCAGCCTGTTGCGCCAGGTATTAACGCGCTGGACTTCACCACGATACAGGTGAACCAGTACGTTACCCAGGATATCGCTGGTAATTTCCGGCTCTATCTCTTCGTTGTCTTCATGCTCTGTCATGCTATCACCATTTAAGTTTAGCTCAAGATCGATGTACACGCAAAACTGATCACGCCTTCGCAGTCGAGATGCTAGATACTTAAATTTAACAGCTCGATAACCAACGGCGGACTTGTCCCTCCGGCCCGAATAATTGCTTTCCGCCACTTAACTGGCAACTTTCTCAAGAAAGTCAAGTTCAAGAGGAGAGGTAATCCAGCAGCCAGGTAAGGGATAGATAGAACTATTAAAAATGAACCGGATCTTCACAAATTAAGTTTCACTTTTAGCGCTGGTGAAAGATTTGAGATTTGTTTCCTCCCGTCCAGGTAAGATTTCAAATTTTTACCCCTGAAAATAACAATACTAATTTTGATTAAGAGAATGGGAAAGCTGAAATCGAAGAGATAATTAGGGATTCGGAATACCCAGAGAATACAACTTGACAGACAAGTGTGCATATGATAACATAGATTGGAATAAGTAAGTAAAAATCATAAAGAGGTGATTATTATGCCATTTGGCGATAGAACAGGACCGAGAGGAGAAGGACCAATGACCGGTCGAGGTCTTGGTTACTGCTCGGGATATGAGACCCCGGGTTATACAAAGGGAGTGCCCCGAGGAGGGGGAAGAGGCTTTGGCAGAGGTTTAGGAAGGGGCTTTGGACCCGGTAGAGGATTCGCTAGAGGGTATAGACCAATGCGCCCGGCCCGAGGAGGCTACTGGAGACCCTACGGTCCTGAAACTATGAGTCAGGAGGAGGCCAGAGAATCCGAAAGAGAATACCTGGCAAACGAAATCGAAGCGCTGGAAGAGGAACTGGAAGCAATGAAACAAAGAATGAGCAAACTAAAACAAGAAACAGAAGGCAAGGAGTGAGATAATGAAGCTGGCAGTTTCTGCTACCGGTGATGAACTAGATGCTCAACTCGATAGAAGGTTCGGTCGATGCTCATTTTTCTTACTCGTTGACACAGATACCATGGAATTTGAGACTATACAGAACTCCAGCCGAAGTGCTTCAGGTGGAGCAGGTGTTAAAGCAGCACAAACACTGGCGGACTCGGAAGTGGATGGTTTGATTACTGGTAACATCGGTCCGAACGCCTTTAACGCACTTACATCAGCTGGTATAAATATATTTACCGGGGCTTCCGGTACTGTGAAGGAAGCAATTGAGAAATACAGCGAAGAAGAATTATCTCAGGCTAACGAACCTACAGCGGATGGAGGAAGCGGAAAATAAAAAAAATGGAGGAAATATGAGAGTTTGCTTTCCCACGGAAGGAAATGCGGGACTTGAAGAAAGGGTAGGTGAACACTTCGGCAGAGTACCCACTTACACGATAGTGGATACCGAATCAGATGACGTTGAAATAATTTCGAATGACAGCACCCACCAAGGGGGAAAGGGTTTACCGGCTAATCTCCTTGCTCAGGAAGGCGTAGACGTTATGATCTGTTCCGGGCTGGGAAGAAAAGCCATTAATCTATTCGAGGAACACGGAATTGAAGTATGCATTGGTGCAGGTGGCAGAGTAAAGGAAGCTCTAGAAGAGTGGCGTAATGACCATTTAAAAAGTGCTTCTCAGTCGGACGCCTGCGAGCGTCACGAATTTGGCGGTCACGGGCATAACGACAATCACTAACTGAGCTTCGACGAATTTAGCGATAACTCGCCCAGTACCCTCAGCAACCTGGGGGTACTGGAGCATGTATATGGTTGATCAGAATCCAAGGGAGGAATAAAGTGGAACTAACTGGAGTCTACGACAATACAGTCGAAGGAGAAGGGATAATATCTGGTTGGGGTTTTTCTCTTCTTGTTTCAACAGGAAACGAAAATATATTATTTGACGTTGGTGCGGACTTAATGGTTCTGGAGCAAAATCTTAGCACACTTGATATTTCTCCTTCCGAATTAGACGGAGTATTCCTGTCTCATCCTCATTGCGACCACGTCGGGGGCCTGTCGGGAATACTGACTAAGAATTCCGACTTAACCGTCTTTTTAACCAGGTCCTTTCCATCTTCCCTTAAAAATCGTGTCGAGAATTACGGTGCTGATCTCGTTATTTTATCCGAACCCCGGGAGATTTTTGAAGGTATATGGTCTACTGGGGAGATTACAGGTTCTCATAGAGGGCAAGATCTGCCGGAACAGGGATTGGTAATGACTTCCCCTCAAGGGCCGGTAATTATTTCCGGCTGTGCGCATCCCGGGATAACGAAGTTAGTCAGGCGATCCAAAAAAATTGTTGGGAAACCTCCTTACCTGACACTCGGAGGCTTTCATCTTGTAGCCAAAAATGAACAAGAGGTGCAACAGGTTATAAATGAACTACGGTCGGAATCAGTGAAAAAACTTGCCCCCACTCACTGTACAGGCGAGAAAGCGATCAATCTAATAAGTAAGGGGTACGGTAAGGATTTTGTGGAATTTGGAGCCGGAACTGAAATCGTTATTTAACTTCTTTCTGAAAGGCCTCTTTTGTCTTTCCTTCGTTTGAATCCTGACACCGCAGCCACTAGAATAGGTCAGAAGAGGTGGAAGTATGGAAAGAGTGAGGGTAAAGGCTTTACTGGTAGATACATCAAACAATGCTCCTGTAGTCCTTCTGGAAGGGGACGAAGACCATAAGGTTATGCCAATCTGGATTGGTCAAAACGAAGCCCTTGCCATCTCTCTTAAGCTGCAGGGAAAGGAGTTTGAACGACCATTAACCCACGACCTGCTGAAATCCGTTCTGAATAAATTAAGCCAGGATCTGGAAAGAGTAGTTATAGATGACCTTACCAATAAGACTTACTACGCCACTCTGGAATTAAGGGGGCCGGATGACGATGTTTTGAAGGTTGACTCCAGACCCTCTGATTCTATTGCTCTTGCCCTTAGGACTGAGAGCCCGATATTCGTAGACGACGAGATATTTGAAGACGTAGCGATGGAATCTCCATTTGACGAAGAGGAGATACAGGACGAAGAGGCGGGGGAGGAATTCGAAGATTTCCTCGATCAGCAGATGGAACTCAGGAAGTTCAAGGAATTTACTGACGACAACTAACCTAATTTAACTTCCCATTAAGGCAGTACAAAATGGCTAAAAAAGAGAGATTGGATCTTCTTCTAACCGAAAGGGGTTTATGTAAGAGCAGGGAAAAAGCTAAAAGGGAGATAATGGCAGGCAATGTCTACGTCTCTGGTCAACTAAAAGACAAACCTGGTAAGAAGGTGTCCACCGACTCCGAGGTTACTGTCAAAAGGGACAAAAAACGTTACGTCAGTCGAGGCGGAAAGAAATTGGAAGCCGCTCTCGAAGATTTTGCCCTTGACGTAAAGGGTTTTAACGTTCTGGATATCGGTGCTTCAACCGGGGGATTTACTGATTGTCTGTTGAGGAAAGGCGCAAAAAAAGTCTGGGCGCTTGACGTGGGCAAAGGACAGCTTGACTGGAACTTGAGACAGGACGATAGGGTTACACCTATCGAAGGGAAAAATGCTCGTTACCTAGAGCCGGAAGAGATAGGAATTGAGCTCGACCTGGTTACGATAGATGTTTCTTTTATTTCCCTGGAATTAATTCTTCCTAACGCAAGAAAACTTCTCCTCCCGGGCGGCAAAATTATCACCCTGGTAAAACCTCAATTTGAAGCCGGACCCGAGAAAGTTGAAAAGGGAGGAGTGGTAACGAACCCTGAAATACATAAAGAAGTTTTGGAAAAAGTTGCAGAGTTTGCCAGTTCGGAAAACCTCTCCGTGGAAGACTGTAACTTTTCGCCAATTCAGGGTAAGTCGAGTGGTAATATAGAGTATTTTTTTCTGTTATCTAGATCGGGAAATGGCTTAAAGCCTGAAGAGATAACCGGGGTCGTGGATTCCGCTCACGATTACTTCTCATAAAGACGTGTCTGGTTTTATCCAATCATTTTGCTGGAGGTTTTTCGGATGATTGCTGCAGCTCTTACCGGAGGAATCGCTTCCGGTAAGTCCGTGGTGCTTGAAGTAGCTGACTCCTTTTCCAGGGTGAAAACGGTTCAGGCGGATGAACTTGCCAAGGAAATTTATGATCCGGACAACCCCTGCTTCCAGGAAGTGCTGGATCTCTTTAGTTCCCGGATTTTGAGGGACGACGGCTCCGTAGACCTAAAAAAAGTTTCCGAGAAAGTCTTCTCGAACCCGGCCCTACTTGAGGAACTAGAAAATATCTCACATCCGTACGTGAAAGGTCGGTTAGAAGGTATCATAGAATGTTTAGGAAATGACAACATTGAAATGGCTCTGGTCGAGATACCACTGTTATTTCAATCCTCCAGCGCAGGATCCGTTATTTTCGATAAGGTAATACTGGTGGAAGCCTCCGAAGAGGAACGCCTCAGGAGGCTCGCAGAAAGAGACGGAATGTCTCCCAAAGAGGCGAGGAAACGGATAAAGCTTCAGAGCCTTCCTGAAAACGCCAGGGAGAAGTCCGATTACGTAATAAGTGCCGAAGGGACTATAGAAGAGACGAGAAGTGAGGCCCGGAGTTTATTAAAAGAAATGTTAAATTAAGGACTTTTTACTTGCCAGTTTCTCTACGTAGTCCCTGTCATTGTATTCAACCCATTCTCCCGAAACAATTTGATACCTCTCGTGACCTTTACCCGCTACCAGGAGACAGCTTTCGGGGGTTAGTTCGTCCATGGCCGTTTCGATAGCCGATTTTCTCTCCGGAATTACTTCGTAGTGAGCGCCTTTTCCAACCCCTCTTTCGATCTCTTCCAGAATTCTGATTCTGTTCTCGCCCTTCGGATTGTCGTCGGTTATAAAGAATCTATCTGCGTATTCCGTGGCCACCTTGCCCATTTTAGGTCTCTTGCCGCGATCGCTCATTCCTCCACAGCCGAAAACGAGTAATACTCTTTCGTAATGATCCTCCAGTTCGAGGAGAACTTTCTCTAGAGCTCCAGGATTATGAGCAAAATCCACGTAAACGTCCGATCCGTTATTGAGTTCCAGTTTATTTAATCTCCCAGGTAACCGTTCCGCCGCCTCAAGTCTTTCAACAATTAGAGAAAGCTCTACCCCTTTTGTCAGCCCGACCGATGCAGCAGCAAGTGCGTTGTAGACATTGTATCTACCGGGAAAGTTCAGGGCAATGGTTTCGGCTCCCCAGGGCGAGTTGAGCCGGAAGGTGGTTCCGAATTTCGTATTTGTTATATCTTCAGCTATAACTTCAGAGTCTTGATTAATCCCGTACTTGGTGATCTTTGCTTTCGTCTCAGCAGTAATTCGTTCAGAGAAATCTTCGTCCGCATTTATAATAGCGTTATCTTCTTCCGTTAATTTCGTGAACAGTTTGATCTTTTCATCGGCGTATTCTTCTAGCGACTCGTAAAAGTCCAGGTGGTCCCGCGTAAGGTTTGTGAAAACTCCGCAATTAAAATCCACGCAGGCTACTCGCTTTAGGCTCAAACCGTGGGAACTGACCTCCAGAACAAAATTATTTACTCCTTTGTTCAGGTTATTTCTAGCTATTTCGTGAATTAAGGGGGCTTCAGGAGTTGTGACCGGCTCCTCCTCGGAAAGGGACTCAGAGTGAGTCAAAGTAGTAACCAGATCCGTATCTCCCCCAAGGACATTACCGGCTAGGTGAGCAGTAGTGGTTTTCCCGTTGGTGCCAGTAATGCCAACTACAAAAAGTTCTTTAGTAGGTCTATCAAAAAAAAGATGGCTCGCTCTTGCCAGTATCATCCTGCTGTCGTTGACCCGGACGTAAGTTTGGGGGTTTCCATTGATCTCCGAACGAGGAATTTCTCCGAATACTACCTTTGCACCGCTTTTTACCGCCTGCGGTATGTACTTGTGCCCGTCCGTATAATTACCAGGTATTGCTACGAAAGCACCCCTCTCTTTGACGGCCCTAGAATCATAATATATTCCAGATAGTGTCTGGTCTTCCGGTCCGTGGAGGGATCGGTACTTTATATCTGCCAGGAGTTCGCTCAAATTCTTTTCCATTATTGTCCCCGTTTCCGGTATAAGTAGATTTTATAACCATCGTTGTTTACCTTCGTGTTTACTGGGTCCCAGCCGGGTAATTTATGATAGAACGAGGCCACCCTTGCCCCCTGGGTTAGTTCCCGATTAAATTTCGAGGAAAGCTTTTTGTTAGCCTCTTCCGAGAGAAACAGGATAACGGCGTCTGCTCCAGTTAGATCGACTTTGTACATATTCCCCCAGATCACTTTCGCCCGGGAACTACTTCCGGATAAGATTAGCCTCAACCGAGAAATTATAGCTCGAACCGGGTCTATTTCTACTCCGATTGCTCTTGCCCCCCTATCTTTAACTATCCTGGTTAACCACCTTCCATCCCCGCAGCCCAGGTCGTAAACCAGGTCACCCGAGCTAACTTCCAGGGTCTCCAATATAAGCGATATTGTTTCGTGATCCGAGGGTTGCCATAGAGCGTCCAGGGTCAAATTCCATCCGACCCAACCCAGGGCCACTATGGCTAGAGTAGTTATTATAAATATCACTCTGTAAGAGCCTCTAACTTTTTAATTTAATACTATCTAAGCAAATCTGGCTAATCTCTGTATCTCCAATGGGGCACTAGTTCAAAATTTCGTTATGTAAAGATTCTATACTATGGAAGGTAAACAACTACTGTTATTTAGCGAATCTGGCGGAGGGGGTGGGATTCGAACCCACGGAGCCGCGAAGCTCTCCGGTTTTCAAGACCGGTGGTTTTGTCCACTCGCCCACCCCTCCGCGTTTTTGGAGAGCAAAAAAGTTTAACCGCTAACGTAATTTCTGACAAGCCCTAAGCTTCCTCATCCGGCTCCTCCGGAATCATTTCCTCACCTGCTCTTTCGGCTTCCTGAAGCTTCTGTACGTATATATCTACACTTTTAACCCTTAGTCCTGTTTTGCTTTCTACATCCTCTTTTATCTTTTTTTGAGTTTTCTTGGCTATTTCGTGAACCGGGTAACCCTGCTTTACTGCAATCTTCAGCGTTATTGAAACTTCGTTTCCGTCAAAGTCTATATTGACTCCCCTGCGCTGGCTCCCGAAAATCCGGCCAATGTCTTCCGTTACCGAGGACTTCTTTTGACCCAGCCCCTCTATCTGGGCTGCTCCTCCAGCAACAATTGCAATAACTACTTTTTTCGATATCGTTATTGTGCCCTTGTCGTTGACTACCCCACCGTCTATCTCTTCGCTGCCAACCAGCTCATCGTTTTCGGCCATGAACTTCACCTCCTCAATTATTATAGTCATTAGCGGGAATCATTCACACAAACCAAAGCCTTCATCGCTGGATCATTCAAGAGGTAATTCGCAAACAAAGAGTTCAGCTCACTCTACAGCCTCACTGGTTGTGAAATAACGTGGGTCAAACATACTTTTTAGTAGCAAGAATGCAAAGAGAAAACTTTCCACTTAATATTGTGTTTAATAAAACCAAGATTGTTAACAAAACTAGCTGATAACCCGCAGGCACTCCCTGGAGATAACCCAGCTGGTTTTTGGCCAGGGGTCAAACGAGCATACTTATCTTAATAATGGCTGGTTCTTGTTTGAGAGTATCTTTCTTATGTGGGTTATAATACAGTAGTGGGTAGTTGACTTGACTGACTCCTGGGACTTAGTTTGTAAAAGATAAAAGTCTGGATATTAAAAATATCTCTAAAAGGACCGTCCCCTGGGCAGGTTCTTGATAAAAGGAGTGGTAAAGTGTTGAGGATATCGGTCGGTAGTGAGAATCCTGTGAAGTTAAAAGCCTCAAAGGAAGCATTTGAGCTGGCCAGAGAAAGAGTGGAAGTTGCTAAGTTTGACATCCCGTCCGGTGTATCGGACCAACCTACATCGGATAGAGAAGCAATTAAGGGTGCGAGAAAAAGAGCTAAAAGAGCCAAGAGAAAAGGGGACTTCGACTTCGGCGTAGGTCTTGAAGGTTCGGTGACTGACAGGGATTTTGGCATGTTCCTTACGGGTTGGGCTCTTTTAATAGATAGTGAAGATAGTTATCTTGGTGGAGGAGGAAGGTTACAGCTACCCAGATCCATTGCCGATCGGATTAGAAACGGGGAGGAATTGGGACCCGTAATGGACGAATTCACGGGAAGAAGCGGGGTTAAAGAAAGCGAGGGAGCGATCGGTGTCTTTACTAACGGAATTATTTCCAGAAAAGAAGCTTACAGAAATGCTCTGGTTTTTGCCCTTGCAAAATACCTTAATCCCGAATTCTACAGTTAGCGAAAAAGCTTTCTAAGATCTTTCACCGTATAATTCCGTAAGTTTATGGAGAAATTCCTTAGTTCTATCGCGCTCGGGATTATTAAAGAACTGATTCGGCCTCCCCTGTTCTATTATCTTCCCGCCTTCCATGAAGATTATCTCGTCGGAAACGGAATTTGCAAAACCCATCTCGTGAGTTACAACTAGCATGGTCATGCCCGATTTCGCCAGATCTTTCATTACTTCTAGTACTTCGCCAATCAACTCAGGGTCGAGGGCTGAGGTCGGCTCGTCAAATAAAAGGATTTTAGGTTCCATTGCAAGCGCCCTGGCTATTCCAACCCTTTGTTTTTGACCTCCGGACAGCTGTGCCGGGTAGGACTCTGATTGATCTGATAGCCCTACTCTTTCAAGCTCTTCCATGCCCGTTTTCCGTGCTTTTTCTTTGTCGTATCCTTTGACTTTTCTCAACCCCAGTGTGACGTTACCGAGAGCGGTCAAGTGTTCGAACAGGTTGAAGTGCTGAAAGACCATACCAATTTTCTGCCGGAATTTATTGATATCCTTAGAGTTATCGGTAACTTCCTCTCCTTCGAGCCAGACCTGGCCCTGGTCGGGGGGCGTGAGCTGATTTATACAACGAAGTAGAGTACTCTTTCCCGTTCCTGAAGGCCCGATAATTACTTTAGTTTGCGCCTGGTCCATATCAAAGGACACGCCTTTGAGAACTTCTTCCTTACCGTAATTCTTGTAGATATTCTCGACAACCAATAAGGCTTGGTTAACCATTCATTCATCCTCCCCGTTTCCTGAAAATAAAAACACCAATTAAATATACTAAAGTCAACCCAAAAAGCCAATGGTTATCATGAAGCTAGCTAGGGCTGTAAGAAAATCGGTCGTTTTTAGAGAGGTTTGACCTGCAAAAAGATAAAGATAATTGTTAGTATTTAGTGATAATGGTAAATTGCAATCCCAAAATCACTTAAAGAATGGCAACAGGCCGGAAGGGTAAATCCAATATTGCGATTTGGTTAAAGTTTATATTTTTTTACTTAACCAGGAGGAAAATATGGGTAAGACAAGTGTAGAATTGGTCAGTCGTAAATCGACCGTAGTTTTACTGGTTCTCCTTAGTTTATTTTTTATGGTTCCCGCTACCTTTGGAGCGACGGAAGGGAATTTTTTTGGGCTCTCTGAGATCGAAAAGGGAATGACAGGTGTAGGTAAGACGGTGGTGAAGGGCCAGAACATTTCTACGTTTTCGGTGGAAGTAATTGACGTAATAGATAAGCCTGGTGAGTTAAAGGATCTAATTATCGTGAGGGCAAGTGGGGATGCAATAGAAAAATCAGGTGGAGTTGCACAGGGAATGAGCGGAAGCCCGATTTACATAGATGACAAACTTGTCGGAGCACTTAGCAGGTCTGCGTCCTGGAGCAGGGAAACCGAAAAGCCGATCGCCCTAATTACTCCTATAAAGACGATGCTCAAACTATTTGAAAAAAGTGGTCAAAACGGGAGTTCTGATCCAGTGAAAAACCGGGAAAGCTCAGTAAAGAGTTCTCTGGAAGAGGTTTTTCCCGGTAAAACAATCACCTTTGGGGGTACTGAGGGTACCAGTTCGGAGTACGGGCAGAATAAAGAACAGGTATTAACACTCACAAGAAGTCAAACTCCAGTCATGGTAAACGATTTTTCCGAAGCAGCCTTCAAAGCGTTATCCGAAGGCATCGATACCACAAACCTGGATAGAATATATGACCCGCTGAAGGTACTCGGGGGTAGTTCTGTGAGCCACCTCAAGGATGGTCTTTCGCAATACGACCTATCTTTTCATAACGTTCAGGCCGACGCCAGCAAGTCGGACCAGGCCATGGACTTGACTCCCGGAGGACCCGTAGGTGTAGCGCTGACACAAGGTGACATTTCGATCGGTTCTCTGGGCACAGTTACCTACCGTGAGGGCGACGGAGTTCTGGCTTACGGCCATAGGTTTATGCTCAGCGGGAATACTAACTACCTGCTGACCAAAGCCCACGTATTTGACACAGTCGATAGCTACCAGGCACCGTTCAAGCTAGGCAGTGTTGCTTCGTCGGTTGGAACTGTCACCCAGGACAGAACGCAGGGAGTGCTGGGGGAAGTCGGTGTCGAAACTGACCTATTTGAGACGGATATAAAAGTTGACGAAATGGGTACTGAGGATTCTTCCAGTCTCAAAACCGATTTGGTTAAATCTTCGGACCTGGTTGGAATTCTATCCTATATTACACTTAGAGAGACCATAAATAGATCCCTAAATCGTACGGGTCCGGGAACCGTCAAGGTCAGTTACGAAATCACCGGAAAAAACATGCCCCAGCCCGTAAAAAGGACGGATATATTTTTCTCCCACACCCAGGCATCTTACCTGCCTTCCCTGCAGGCAGCGCTCTTCATCGATGCACTGGCTCACAATCCGTTCAAAAAACCTGAGCTGGTGGATTTCAAGGCAAACGTCACTTTTCAGGATTCTATAAATTCAGGACAAATCACGTATTTCGCTACCGATGGCAACGAATATCATCCCGGGGATTTACTTGCCTACCAGGTGAAGGTCAAAAACTATCGCGATGACCTTGTGGAGAAGACCGGGGCATTTCAGCTACCCAAGAACCTGCCCGAAGGCAAGTACATTGTAGCCGTCTACGGGGGACCTAGACCTGCCAAGATAGCACCTCCGGAAATACTCGAGAACTTTGAAGACTGGCTGAACTACGTTAATGGCCTAAAAAGTTACGAACACCTTTCAGTAGAATTATTAAAACCCCTTGAAGAAAGTGTCGTACCCATGGCCAGTGTCGGTTATATGTACGATTCCGTAACAAGAGTTGACGAAAAATTTAAAGACAGAGTAGTTTATGGCAATCAGGCAGTTGCAATAAGAGTTACTAAAAACCAGGAGAAAAAGTCAGAGGCCAGTTCAACCATAGAAGAACAGGGAGATGAAGGATAAACGCGCTTTAATGGAATGCTGAACCTAAAGGAATTGAGGAAAGCTACCGGAGGGGAGTTGATCAATTTTAACCCCCGGAAAATAGAAGGATTTTCAATAGATTCACGAACTCTTTCCGGGGGGGATTTTTTTATCCCCCTTCCCGGTTCCCGGACTGACGGACATAAATTCCTTGGAGAGGCTTTTGAGAAAGGAGCTTCGGGAGCTTTTGTCCGATCAAGGGATTATATTGAACCGGAATTTTCGAACCTGGTTCTCGTAGACGATACGGAATCCGCTTTTTTGAATGCCGCTGAAAGCTATAGATCACGATTTGAAGTTCCTGTAGTGGGCGTCACAGGAAGCTGGGGCAAGACTACAACTAAAGAACTTGTAGCCTCTATTCTTTCAAATTCCGGAAAAGTTCATAAGTCTCCCGGAAATTACAACACTGAATACGGCCTGCCGTTATCGTTGCTCGAAATGGAAGAGGACGTAGATTACGGGGTTTTCGAACTCGGACTCCAGTACCCCGGCGACGTCGAGAGGTTAAGTGGAACACTCTCCCCCACCATCGGCCTCATAACAGGTGTAGGCAAAGTACACGCTGAAAATTTTCAATCCGTGGAAGAAATTGCGGAAGAGAAGCTAAAACTTACAAAAGGAATGGATCCGAATAGCAAAATTTTGATTAACGGGGATTCCCAGGTCTTGCTTTCTGCTTCAGGGGACGAGCACAGTTACGAGTTCGTAGAATACAGTACAGAAAACCCGAGTCGAAATTATTATGCCACTGATATCACGATAAAGGGCACTGACGGGGTGGCTTTTCGGTTTAACGGGGGTAAAAATTGTCCAGCTATGGAGGATAAACGTGACGAGTTATCCATCCTGCTCGAGTCGAGCCTTAATTCGAGGGCCAACGTCAATAATATCACGGGGGCTTCAGCACTTACATTAGAGATAGGGATTTGTCCTTCCAAAGTAAAGAAAGGAGTTGATATTAGCCCTCTCCCTCAGCGCCTCCATCCCATTCGTTTTTCAAAAGGTATAGTAATTGACGACACTTATAATGCCAACCCCGCCGCCACGATAAACGCGCTGGGGTTTATCGGCGATATAGATCCCGCAGAACGCAAATTTTTCGTGTTTGGAGATATGAAAGAACTTGGAGGAGACGCGCCCGACCAACATCGGAAACTCGCCCCTTATATAGATGAGGCGGGAGTCGATCGGGTCCTGGCAGTTGGAAAATTTACTCGGTATTTAGTCAAAGAACTGGAAACCAAAGGAAATAAATTCTCTACACCAGGAGAATGGTTTGAATCGAAGGCTGAGCTTATGAACAGTCTGGGTAGGGTAATCAGAGAAGAAAATAACCTTGTCCTGGTTAAGGGTTCAAGGTCCATGAAAATGGAGAACTTTGTCGACTTCCTGAAAAATTACTAGGACATCCAGGCTAAGGTTCTAAGAGGCTAAAAGGAGGTAATAGGTGACAGTAAAAACTGAAAAGATTTCGGCAAGAATTGGAA
>JAGXLB010000113.1 GCA_018334915.1 Candidatus Bipolaricaulota bacterium | reverse complement strand
CTACCTAAATTACTGGCACTCAAGTCGTACTGGAAGGTTCCGCCCGATCTTTTTTGCTGAACTTGATAATTTTCTTCATGGACGATATCTCCATTGCGCCTTATAGTGACCCTTTCTATGTAATGGCTGGAGATATTGCCTACCCTGTGGCCGATGTTAACCTGTAGCTTACCGGCGATTGGGTCATAGCTCAACTCCATGTTTGAAGGTTGATGAGCTGAAACAGTACTAAAAAATAGGGTAAGGGTCACAACTAATAGAACTGATACATATAAGGCGGTATAAGGGGGACTATCGAAACTTCTGTCTTTTTTCAACTTTTTACCTCCTGAACAAATTGACTGTGCCTATAATCATGCTAATCGCTAAAACATGAGTCCTGTTCGACATACTGCCATACATATTTTCCCGGCATTCCCGTAATATCTTACGTCGGTATTCTTACGTACGTTCTACCAAAAGAAGTTACTCTACTTGAGAATTTTATAACAAAAATAGATTTATGACAATAACATTTCTTAGCTAAATATGATTATTATTTAAAAAAGGCGGGAGGCTCCTTTTTCTACACCAGTGGTGATGACCGCTTGGGAACCTATTGCTTCTAGGTCCTTGAGATAAAAAATTAGTAAAGGAATTACTGAGTTTAATTTTTCTTTCATGGGTGTAAATTTCCAGAATTAACTTTTAGGGCAGTTTAGCACTTTATTTTGTCTGCTGGTATATCTTCTCGACCTCGTTATCGCTCAAAGCTCTGTCGTATAGCCTTAGCTCGTCAAGGGCTCCAAACCAAGGTGACGAAGGCGGGGAAATGAATTTTAGTTCCGATAGGTTGTTAATATCCGGATCACTATCCGTAGTCACCAATTTACCGTCGAGATACAGGTAACGCCTATTCTCCGATCTTACCTGTTTGATCGTAAGGTGGTGCCACTCACCTTGCTCCCAATCGTCCGGAAGAGGATAAGATAAGTTTCCTCCGATTCCGGGTCCTCCCCAGATTACAAACTTCTGGTCATTTTCTATTGACTCCAAGGTTAAATGAATTGAGCCGGTTTTGCCCGTATTCGGAGCTGAGCCCCCTAACTGGCAGTAAATCTGCCGTCTCTTGACCGGAATCTGATTTACCGTCAACCACAGAGTTAAAGTCCAATCGGCCATATCCTCGAAGCCTGCTTTGACTTCTCCATAAGCCTCTTCGCCGTCGAAATAGACAGCAAACCCTTGCTTACCTCTAACCCAGGAAGCTCCGTATAAACTCCCCGATTTAGTGTTTTCTCCTCTACCTTTCAGAGTATTTCCCTCGCCCCTTTCCATTGGCCAGTAGCTGGCCAGACCGGTAATGTCGAGTGGCCTGATGACTCTGTTATCCTTGAGCCAGTCTTCCATGACACAGCCCCGTTTGAGCTCGGATAGTTCGAATTCGGTTTTTGCCATGTCGATATCGTAAAAACAATCCGATTTAACTGCTTCCAGAGGAACTATTACTTCCTCTGCAGCTGAAGCTATACTTCCGAAAGCTAAGACCAGTATTAGGATAACTATTGGTAATCTTCTCATAATATCGCCTCCCTAGACACTGGGATTATATAATAGATGGAAAAACTAACCAAACTGGTGAAAATTGAGATACAAAGAGGATTGCCAAACTTTGTACTTTTCAATGTCCGTTTTCCGCAAAACTTACCAGCAGAAGACACTTTACCTATATTACAATCTCTCGGCTTTTCAGTTTGTTTGGGGTGAGTGGTGTCTGGTTGACGGAATCCTTACTTCTCCTTTTGACGAAGGACATTTTTTAATTCACCCTTTCCTCTGTTACTATCACCTTACGTGTAAGCTTCTATAGTTATTAACCCGCGTAGAATACCCCGTCCTGTTGTCGAGACGGATCA
Organism: Candidatus Bipolaricaulota bacterium; assembly: GCA_018334915.1. GTDB lineage: Bacteria > Bipolaricaulota > Bipolaricaulia > M55B111 > M55B111 > JAGXLP01. The sequence continues at coordinate 6,306 of JAGXLB010000113.1, read as the reverse complement.
ATCCCCTATCTTGTAGGGTATTTTTCATCGTCTTTGAATATTACAGCGGTAAAGTCGGTTTCGTAGTTGCTAATGGAATTGAGGAAAATAACGTCGCCGGAATCGTAGGTGGCGACAACCTGATACCTTACTGCAACCACCTCACCGAGGTGTTCGTCCATTTTGTCCTCGATTTCCGCCGCGAAAATACCGGAGAGCCCTCACAATACTCTTCCCATAGGCCTTTGCAGTTCTCTCTGGCATCTCTTTCCAATTCCAGTAAGTGATCAGCTTATTTTACGTTCGGGGTAGGGTGTAAACACGGGCGTAGCTTTCCCGTAGTAATCCAGCATTGACGTTAATCCATTCACCGTCCCGGTTGGCGTATATATAAGCCAGGTGCCGATCGTATTGGTCATTTCTCTTCCTCATCATTTTTTTCAGTTAGCCCCTTGACTAGTAGTTCCGGAAACCCTTTAAAATTCGTCTTGTTTCCTATTAAACGGTTTCCGTGACCGGTTATATTGCAATCGAACTTTTGCGATTTTTTAAATTCTATTCCAACTTTATTTTTTATAATGGAGTTTTTTGTCAGAGTCGCTTTATTAAACCGATGCAGTAGAATTCCGGTTCCATTTCCCTCGATTTCATTATCCGATATTTCGGTCTTTTTTACTTCACTGAGGATTATTCCCTCCCCGTTGTTCCTTATATTGCTGTCTTGGATGTTAATTATTTTCAAGTCCTCGAGTTGAAGGCCACCCCATTTGTTGTTCTTAATTAAGCTATTAACTATCGTCAGCTGGGAAGAGCTATCTATCTCGTCGGTCCCGTGAAAGGAAGGGTTCGCGAATTCAATTCCGTAATTGGTATTATTTATAATTCTGCTATCTTTTACCACTGCACTTGCGGAACCGGCAAGCCACATTCCCCTCCTTCGGTTATCCTTGATGGTACTGTTTAACAACGTAACTTTGGCGTTATCCCTTACGCTGATCCCTTCCTTGCCGCTATCTCTTATCGTCACGTTTTCCAACTTCAAGCTGGCCTTCCCGTCCAGGTATATGCCATTTGGACATACTCTGGCACTTTTACACTTAGAATGGTGGGTATCCTCCAAAGTCACGTTCTTGATGGTAACATCGATATCAGAGGGCCCCACTAATACAACTGAATGTGGCTTTTTGTCGGGCTTTATTATTAATTTACCCTCGCCTTCTCCCACTAAAGTTAAGTCCTTGTTGATTTCCAGACTTTCTTCATAGGTGCCGGGTTTGATGTAGACCGTATCGCCAGGTTTCGCGGCCAGGATTGCGGACTGAATGTATCGGAATTTGTCATCGCCTACCGTAGCGTTGACTTCTCTAGACTTTGTCTTAAGTTCCATTCCAACGGGGCCAGGAATAAACTTGAAGTCTTCTCTGTTATTTTTTAATTGGTTGCCAAACCCCTGCAACCTGGCCTCATATCCGTCTTCTGAGGACCAGGGACCGATACCTATGTCATTTCCTACAATTGTGTTGTTTTTGATAGTAGCATTAACTTTATCCTCAATGCTTATGCCGGATGTGACATTTGAGGATATCTCGTTATTGGTGATAGTTGCTTGGATCGAGCCGTAAAGTCTCACCCCGTGAGCAATATTATTCTTAATCTCGTTATCCTCTAAGGTAATTTTTGCTGAATTCCAGACACTGACACCGTCTTTATTCTGAGAGATAGTGTTGTTAACGACTTCAGCTGTTGCCCCATCCTCAATCAACACTCCTGCGTACTTGTTGGCAAAGATTTGGTTGTCTTCAAGGTTGGCTTTGGCTGAGTTTCGAAGAAGTACCCCTCCACCATTCCATGACAAGTGGCTGTCGGTAACTAAAGCCTTGGAGGAGTCTCGAAGCGAGATTCCGGAAGAACCATTGTCGGTGAGCCGGCAGTTTCTTACCGTCAGTTCGGCATCCCCTACGGCAGCTATTCCCGAGGGGCAAATCCCTTTTTTACTTTCAGCACAACCCTGTGAGATCGTCCCCGTAAAAGTTAGTCCTTTTAGGGTTATCTCTAATTCTGATGGTCCTACATGAATTGCCGGATGCCCGTCCTTGGGGCTAACTAGCCATGCCTTATAAGGACCAGGACCAATGAGGGTTATATCCTTATCCACGTATAGGTTCTCCCTGAAGGTTCCCTGTTTGATTTTTACGGTATCGCCGGACGATGCGGCATCAATTGCGGCCTGGACTGAACTGTATTCGTTCCCGTTAACAACGGCCTCACCTGGCAAGCTCGCTTTCGAAGTCGCCGCCTGGAGTTCTATCCTTGTAGCTTTGGGAACTCCTGAGAAAGGATTAGTATTGTCAATTATTAGATTTCCATAACCCTTTAAACTACCTTTGAACTCTACTGCTCTAAGTACTGCAACTCCAGTACGATTGTCCTGAATTAAGTTATTTGTTACCGTGGCATGAATTGAATTTCTGAAGCTGATTCCAAACTCTCCGTTATCTTCGATCTCGTTATCGGTTATAGTAGTTTTTGCCGACTCGAAAACCTTTATGCCGGTAAGATCATTTTTAAGGATTTTATTTTCCTCAACTCTACTCCGGGAAGAGGACCTTATGGCTATACCCCATTGATTTTTCGTAAAGGTAGAATCTCTTATCGTTGCCTCGGAAGAGCCCTTAAATCCTACTCCTTCGAACTTGTGTCCGCTTGCCTTTACGTTGGATAAAAGTCCGGTGGTCGAGCCCAACAGCTCGATGCCGTAATAGAAATTGGAACTGACGTCGCAATCAGTTATTTCGGCTCTGGTATTATCACGGAGGAGAACACCGGCCGAGTTACTCGTGATTGTCGACTCTTTAATAACGATATGGGCTTTACCTATTGCCGATATGCCCCGGGGGCAAATTCCTTTTTCTTCGTCTTCGCACTGTGCTCCCCTTGCGTCCTTTAGCGTCAGACCCCTGACAGTTACCTTAACGCTTTTTGGCCCTATTAGGAGGGCGGGATGACCATTTCTTTTACCGGTTATTTGCACCTTCTCCTTTCCATCACCTTCTATGGTCAGGTCCTTGTTGACGTTCAGGTTCTCTTCGTAGGTTCCTGGTTTTATCTCTACCGTAGCTCCGGGATCGGCAGCATCTATTGCTTCCTGAATCGAACCGAACTGGCCTACTTCTTTGGAAACCACTAACGTCTCCCCTAGCACAGATGGTGCCGAAGTTATCATCAATGACAACGCCACTAAAAGAGAAAAGACAACTTTCCCTCTAACCGAACACATCTTATCGCCCCCTAAAAACAGACTTTTCAACTAACGACTCGTTATCGTCGAGATGTTCGCTACCGTAGAGGCATTTTAGAAAATTGAAATTCCATCTTTTACTCCTTGTTGTTTAATAAACCCCTCTCTCCGTTGCTTTTGACTCCTTCAAGATCTCATACAGACTGGAGTTCTCTTCATTTGATATTCACCTGATCTCGCCTTTGGTAAGTTGACTTACCTGCCGCTTGGGTCATAAAAGAACTGGTCAACGGTTACTCCCCCTCAATTATTAAATCTTGGAGCAGTTCTGGTTTTTCGGAATCAAATAAACCTTTCTGGACCTTCATAACCTGCTTGAACTTTTCTTCCCGGCTCCCACTGTAGCTATCGTACATTCTGTAAAGTTGCCTCATCCATTCGCCGATCATTTCGTCGTCTCCTCCCTTAGATTTTCCGTCTGCCCAGTAGTCCCTTTTTCCTTCATCTTCTAGTTTAGCCACGAAAAACATGTCCGCAATTGCCCCAAAAGCTTCCATAGGAGCGTGAAGGGGGTATTCGTCGAGTCCTTCGGACTTGACGACCCGGCTGAATTCCTCGAGGAACTTATCCGCCTTATCTCTCGCTTTCCCTGGATTATCGAAATAATTTTCATAAGCCTCCTTGGTTTTCCGGAGCAGGGCGACTAACTCAGGGGACCTGTCTAAAGCCAATAGGAAAATGTAGTTAAAAAACCCTTGGTTGTTTTTGAGTTGAAAAGAATTGTGAAAAAAAGCTCTTAACTCTTCGTTGGTATGCTCTGAGAATTTTTCAAAGGCCTCTTTTCGGCCACCATCGGACTCAAAGTCCCCCAACCATTCCCGCACCTGGTATTTATGCAAGACTTCGTGAAAAGAGGTCTTACCGTTGACCAAGGGGTAAAGTCCGCTGTAATGGACACAGTCAAGACAGGGGCTGTAGGAAGTAGTAGGTCTATCATGCTCTAAGGATGTGTTATAAGGCCTTTTAACATCTAGAGACATGGCCGTTAAGTAATCCGCCGTATTCTCGAGGACCTGGGCGGCAAACTTTTGGGAGAACTCGATTTCCCGCCTGTTTAATACTCTCACCAGCTTGTCGTTGGGGGCAGCTCTTACTGTAACGAAGTCAAAGTGCAGGTTTTCTATCTCGTGCGGATAATCCAGGTCGGCCAGCGCGTTAAAAAAATATTGTTTTTTGGCTTGAGAAGACATGGATTCTCCGGGCTAATTATTTCCTTCTCGCTGAAAGAGTTTCCACAATAGGTCCTAATAGTGCCCTTCGTATAAAGACATTGACGACGAAATTTACTAATCAGCGTCTTCGAAGCCGATAGACAGATCTATAGTTTGCTCTACCCGAGTTGTCTTTGAATACGGTAAAGATTTCGGCAACCAGGAGGTCTCCCGAAAAGTGGAGGGTTAAAGTCTTATCAGCAAACCCTTTTTCCCACCTGGCAATTGCCCAGGAAGCGTCATAGTCAGAGACATTGTCTCCCAACTCGTTCAAAGTTGTGGTTCCCGAGTCACAGTTTTCGGGGTGGCATTGGCCAAACGCCCTGATCTTCTTTCCTCGTTCAGTTGAGGAGATGATCAACTTCGTGATACCTTCGGTCTCGGAGTTGACGTTGACCCACCTACCGAGGAACTTCCCTTCCGCACCTGGACGGCCTGCCGTGTCTATTTCAAACCTCTTAATCCAGTAGTGGGAACATAGGTTCTGTGCCTTCCACTCTATTTGATTTAAGCCTTGGTTGAGATAGGAGGATATCCTCCAGCTGTCCGTCTCGTAGCCGTGACTTTCCCCGTGGTTTTGGGCAACGTCGTAGTTTCTGACTAAAGGATCGCCGTTAATGGATATAGTGACAGGCGAATAACCGTTTCCCCTGCAGTTATCGGATTTGGAAGATAGATGGTTAACTTTTAGTTCGGCCTGGCGGGGTCGGGTTTCCAGGTAGAACTTTGCCGTCAGGGTCGATCCCTGGTAAAGCAGTCGTAGGCTGTTTTCGTAATAAGGGTTTTTGTCCGTCCCGGAGCTATTCCAGCTTTTGATACCTTTTGTAAAAGCTGGACCGTCTGGATAATTGGAGAAGTTCAGGTAGATTTGTCTTCCCGATGCGTGAATCGTAAAAGAAAATATCAATAGAGAACAAAATAACAGTCCCACAATTTTTTTAACTTTCAATTTTCTCTCACTCACTGGCCTCACCTCCTTTATTCACTGTGATTATAAAATAAATGGAAAAACTAACCAAACTTGGTGAATGCGAAGAGGCCACTGAAGCGAAAGTATTGCCAGTTGATATAGGTATTTAAGTGGTAGGAAAATAGTCTGAGTCTGTTATTCGGCTCAGTTGTGAAAGCTACGGTTTAGCCCCGATAATTTGTACTATCCCGAATCGGGTTAAAAACTGAGTTCTTTCTATCTCCAACCCGGCCTCTCGGATATTTTTCACCATTTCCCGGTTAATATTGGCACCGAGCAGCTTCACCACTACGGGATTAGCCAGCTCGAATATTGACCCCAGTATTGAGCTGTAAGGCCTTATATGTTACAGTAATAGAATCTTTCCATCCGGTCTGGTCATCCGCTTCATCTCTGCAAGCCCCTCAATCCGATCCGGAACCGAGCAAAAGACGAACCCGTCAAGAGAGGTATCGATATAGTCATCCGTAAAATCAAGCTGTTGGACGTCCATTTCTTGTAAGGAAACCGAATCCCTCGGTGGTTTCAGCCCGGGGTTTTGCCGAAGATAACTGGGACAAATATACTTCGCCCTTTCCGATTAGCACGACCCGAGGAAATCGTTTTTCTAAAATTAATCGAACAGAAGTCCATCGTTTGATAAAAATTTATAAATCTGTAACACTTCAATGGTTTTCATTGTGTGAGGAATTCATGGCTATATTGATTCGTTCACGCTAAAGGGAGGCTGAGATGAAACCTACCAAAATGAAAGTAATTCTCCTAACTTTATTCGTTTTTGCCCTCCTTCTCCCCTGCTCTTCAACAATGATCGGCCAGGAATTTTCAGCGGGAGCAAAACTGGTTCG
>JAGXLB010000112.1 GCA_018334915.1 Candidatus Bipolaricaulota bacterium | reverse complement strand
GGCCTGTTCCGATAATATCTGTCGGAGAAATCTACGTGAGAAGGATCGCTCCGGAGACAACCAACAGAACAAAGGTAGTTTAATATGTAAGATCGGTCTTTGTTAGCTGCAATGACGGAGGTAGTCAGATAAGCTATTTTTTGCCATTTCTCAGTTCTTTCACCACCGTCGGAAGCAATGTGAAAGACAGGAGAAATCATTATATTTTTTTGTTCAAGCCTCCTGCCTATTACCTGGCTGCCGGGATTTCGTCTACTGGTAGGATTTTAAGGTTAAATCAGTTGCCAGGTAATAGGTAGGAGGCACAGGAGGACAAAACAATGGTGTACTAGGATGGTGAAAGAACTGTGCAGTTTAACGGGGGTAAAATCAAGCCCGCTACGGCAGCAAGGCAAAATATCCGTGGTAATTAAATGCAACAAAAGGGTAATTTAAAGCGAGCGGTACCTGATCTCACCGGACAAGTGAAGTGTGAGAACGTAATTAAAAATTTCGCTCAAGTGTTACCGATAGGTATAAGTTATCAACCTTCCGGCAACTGGTGATAGAATTCGTCCGGTTTCAGTTCGGCAAAGTTTCCGTGTTCGTGAAGGTGCCGCCTCAGGTCCAGACACAGGTGGCACTTGGAGTAATACCCCGGATCCGCTTCCCCATATCCGTACTCGCGAGCCAGATCGTAAAGCCCGGCGAAATTATCTTCGGCTATCAGTGAAAGTATCGGGACTCTTTCGGGATCGACTCCTTTAGAGAGCAGAGCCTCCAGGTTCTCTATCCTACCAAAAGATAGGCCTCCACAGTACCCTGGTATGTAGTTACCGTAATTGTCCACGTGGTTGTGCCATTCCCGACGGAAAGGTGGCCTGCACGGCCTATCGAACCACCAATCCGGCGGCCTGGGATTTAACCCGGAGATATCGTATTCGGGAACCACGTATGGTGCCCTGCCCGAAAAGAAGAACTCGACGTTGCTTCCGATATCCCCTCCCTGCCGATCGATGTAGGCATTCAGGTCGAGTGTTCCCTTGACTCCTATTCGCTCGAACTTGCGCATGTATTCCGACTGGTAGACTATCGCGTCCTTTCCGAATACCTCTCGACCGACGTTGACGGCCCGTTTGGTGTTCTCGAAGGGCACGTATTCGAGGTAGAACGGGTTGACCGAAATCATGATCCCGCTCAACCCTGCTTGCCGGAGTTCTCTCAATTTGGCTTGGGTCGTCTCCTCGTCACTGCACCAAAACGAATTCGTTTCCACGAAGATAGAAGGAATCCCCAGTTCGTCAGCGAGTCGGGTTGATTCCAGCAGTTTGTCGTAGTGGAGGAACGGTTCGCCCCCGGTTAGATGAAGGCCGTGATTTAACCCAATTGAGTCCGGACCGTTGGGGCTGGGGACGATATATTGTGAAAGTTTCGTCAGGGTATCTTGCAGGCGTTCCGATGGGATTAAATCCTCTTCCCATTCGGGACCGCAGGCGTACATGCAATGGGCACATTTTGCCGTACATCGGTAACTGAGGATCAGGCCGACTGATTTGGGTGTGGGGACTGAAATGTTAGTCATATCAGAATAATTCTATTCCATTACCGTTGCAGATGACAAATATTTAGGGGCTCAAATCTATCCTGTGGCACTTCTCCGGCGGGATATACAACGACCTTAAATGGGTTGTCTTCTTTTCTGAGGGACTGCCACTGCAAGAAACGAGGAGTGACAGATGCTAACTGGAGACTCTCTCGTGTAATTCACTGAATAGATCCTGGTTTTTGCGATAGAGTTCCCGATAGATATTATATAGGTCGGAATAGGGAAGGTTACTTGCCGGATTTGGGGTGACTGTTTTGCGGACAGAAACTACTTTTTCTACCGCCTCTTCAACACCCGAGTAGACCCCGGTTCCAACCCCGGCCAGCAGCGCTGCACCAAGGGCGCTTCCCTCGCTTACGTCGGGATACTTAAGCTTAACCCCCGTTATATCTGAGACTATCTGGCGCCACGTACTACCCCTGTATCCACCCCCGCAGGCTCTGAGCTCGGTTACGGCTACATTCATCTCTTCTATTATTTCCAGCGAATCTTTGATCCCGAACCCGACTCCCTCCATTATGGACCTGATGAAGTGTTTTCGGTCGTGTTCCTGCGAAATCCCGAAGAAAACTCCCCGGGCGTCCGGGTCCCAGTGGGGAGTCCTTTCCCCCTGGAGGTAGGGAAGGAATAGCAAGCCATTAGAACCTGCCGGTACTTCTTCTGCCTCCCTATTGTAGCGTTCGTAGACTTCCGTCTCTTCTTTGGATTCAGGACATTCTAAGGCCTCCCGGAACCACTTGAGGGAGGCTCCAGCTGTCTGCATTACGCCGAGAACCTGCCAGGTATCCGGTACGGCGTGAGACCAGCAAAGAACGCGCTCCTCCGGGTCAGGCTGCGGATCTTTCGTGCAGGCGGATACTACCCCGGCGGTACCGATTAAACTGTTTACCTGGCCCTCTTTTATCGAACCTACTCCCAGCGCACCGGCCGCCTGATCCGCGGCTCCAGCTACGACGGGAGTACCTTCTTTAAGACCTGTCTCCCTGGCCGCGGAGAGATTTACCTCTCCTATTTTTTCGGCAGAACCCGTAATATTAGGTAGTTCGTCTCGACTTAAGCCGAGGTATTCCAGTAACTCCTCCGACCAGTCCTGCTCGGCATAGTCGAGGATGTACGTCCCGGAGGCGTCGGAAACCTCCGTGTTGATTTCCCCGGTTAACCTGTACTTGACGTAATCCTTGGCGAGTAAGACTTTATCTATATTTCGAAAGGAGGCGGGCTCGTTTTGTTTTAACCACAGAAGATGGGGCAAGGTATATGTTGTCGTGGGGAAGTTGGCCGTGATAGTCCGCAGTTTTTCCGGTCCCAGTCGAGACCTCAACTTTTCTACTTCGGACTTGCTTCGTTGATCCATCCAGGTTATCGCCGGTCGTAAGACGTTTCCATCGGAGTCCAGCAGGGCGGCGGTATGCATCTGGCCACAGAGCCCTATCCCCACAATTTTTCCCGGGTCCACGTCCGAGATGGCGGAGTTTATTGCCTCCTGCGCCGCATCCCACCACCGTTCCGGCTGTTGTTCTGAGCATCCGGAACCGGGAGTTTGCGTCGGATAATCCCGCGAAGCGACGGATACTGGTTCGCCAGAGAAATCGAAAAGGGCGGACTTCAGCCCCGTCGTGCCAACATCAATGCCAAGAAGGTAATTCACTATTGATCACTCTGTTTAAGGAAAATGGATACCTGGTGTTTAGAAGTTTTACGAAACGCCAGCCTCCTGAACTCCACTGAACACAGATCTGACACAGTTGCCTGATGATCGGATTAAGCATTTCCTCTTTCTTCAAGGAAAATGAGCTTGTTAAGGAAAAGTGCAAAGATAAGAATAACTCCCCAGATCGCACTGGCTAGATGGGAGCTCAAACCCATGAGGTTAAAGCCACTGCTTATTACCTGAAGGATTACTATGGCGAGAATAAGGCCTGTAACTTTGCCGACCCCTCCTTCCGGACTTATTCCTCCCAGCACGCAGATCAGTACCGTTAACAGCAGGAAAGAAAACCCCGTTCCCGCCTGGGCGGTGTTGTAGCGAGTTATCATTATGAAGGAAGTAATCCCTGCTATAAAAGCGGAGGTAAGATAGGTCCGGAATTTCACCCAGGTGGTATTGACTCCGGAGAACTTAGTTGCCGTTTCGTTTGACCCTATCATGTAAGCACTCAGCCCGTAAGGAGTTTTCGCGATAATGGTGGCGAATACGGCTACCATGCCTATAAAAATGATCAGTGGAAGTGGTATTCCGGCTAATGTTCCTTCACCGAGGTAAAGAAAGCTTTCGGGAAATCCGGAAATGATGCTTCCTCGGGTGACAACCAGCGCCACTCCTCTGAGAAAAATCATCATTCCTAAAGTAGCGATAATCGGTGAAACCCCGATGATAGCGATTATGAAACCGTTCAATACCCCGGCTCCCAGCGCGGTTAGCAGCGCTCCCAGCACGGCAACTATAATTGCTGGAACTCCGGTCATACTAGTTAAAATAAGAGCTGCTACTATGCCGGAAAGGTTTGCGGTTGAAATGACGGAGAGGTCTATTCCTCCGGTAAGCATCGGCCCCATTTGAGCCAGGGCCAGCAGGCCAAGCATGGGCAGCTGGAATGCCATGGATCGAAGGAATTTTATACTGAGAAAACCACCACCGGTAGCCACTGCGATGGCTAAGACGGTCACGGCCAGGATCGTAAACAGGACGAGAATTTCACCGTGTTTCTCTCGGAATCTGCTTATCGCTTCTAGCATTAGGTTTTCCTCCTTTGACCGATTTAAGCGGCTGCCTCGCTTCTAAACTTTCTTTGCAGTGCCATTACGACTACGGCTACGAGAATGATCAAGCCAGTGGCAACCTTATGCCAGTAAGAAGAGACGCCCAGTAAAATCAACCCGTTACGGACTATTGCAAGGAGCAGAACACCGAGCACCGTTCCGAGTACGCTACCTTTCCCCCCGAAAACGCTAGCACCACCGATTACAGTTGCTGCCAGAACGTCTAACTCCCGGCCCACGATTGCGTTGGGTTGAATGACCTGGTTCTGTTGAGCCTGAACCACCGAGGCAATTCCCGCCAGGAACCCCATGTAGCAATAAGCGAACAACATCAGGCGGAAAATGCTAAAACCAGCTCGTCGGGCTGCTTCGTCGTTACCTCCCATGGCGTATAACTTCCGGCCTATGGTCGACCTGTTCAGGATAAGCCAGGTCAAGATAATGGCCCCGACCCAGAACAGAACGAGGATGGAAAGACCTACGGGCCATCCGTCGGGTTGTGGAATCTCCACTATTTTTATTTGGGCAAAGTTCTTGAAAGACGCGGGGAGGTTGTAAATCCACTTCCCTCCTGTGGTGAACTGGAGAAGGCCGTTGAAGACGTTCAGGGTTGCTATCGTCACCACCACGGCCGGGACTCCGGTAAAGAAAATTATCAACGCGTTAATTGAACCCAAACCTATGCCAATTACGCCGGGAATCAAGAAGGCCAGGAAGAGGTTGCCGACGTAACGGCTGATAATTATCCCCATTGCGTACTGGGCAACGGTAGCCGTTGCGGTAAACGAGACGTCGATTCCACCGGAGATCAGGACCACCAGTTCCCCCAGTGCAAGTATGCCCAGAAATGAGTTGTTTCTGAGTAAGTCAAACCAGTTGGAAAACGTGAGGAACTGGTCGGTGATTATCGTCAGGACCGTTGAGATAATTACTATGACGATAAGGAGATAGAATTCCGTTCTTTTAAGCAGTTCCTTCGATATCATTTAATATCAACTTCCGATGAAGTCAGTTCATTGTAGAGTTCTTCGGAAGAGAGTTCCTCCGACTTGATTTTGTCAACGATCTGACCTTCTTTCATAACCATGGTATTGTGAGAGTTTTCAATGACTTCATCGACCTCGTCGGAAATCAGGATAATACCCATGCCTTTGGCGGCAAGTTCGGAGATGAGGTCGTAAATATTTCCTTTTGCCGCTATATCTATTCCGTGAGTTGGCCGGTTCATTATGAGTAACTTTGGCTCGATGGATACCCACTTGGCTACGACTACCTTCTGCTGGTTCCCGCCTGAAAGCGAGATGGCGGGATCTTCGGGGTCACCGATCTTGATATCGAATTCTTCTACGGCCTCCTCTACGAATTCCGTCTGTCGGTCTTCTTTCAATAATCCGGTAGAGCTACTGGTAAACTGCTCGAGGGAGGTCAGAATCAAGTTATTATCGGTCGGCTGTTCCAGGACGACTCCCTGAGTTAGTCTGTCTTCGGGTACGTAACCTATCCCCAGGTTCATGGCTTTGGAGATGGAATCTAAATGTACCTCCTCACCGTCCAGAATTATTTTTCCTTCTTCCGGTGAGTTGAGTCCGAAGAGGGAGAGCGCAAGATTCGTTTGGCCCGAACCCAGGGGGCCGATTATCCCCTTGACTTCTCCTCGGGCCACCTCGAAACTCACTTTCTTATAGTGCTCACCATCGGTTAGATTCTCTACTTTGAATAAGGTTTCGTTCTCCTCGTATCCCTCGAGATTATATTCGTGTTCGATCTCCTCTCCGGTCATCAGATAGCTTATATCGTCTTTTGTTGCCTCATCTTTGTTCAGGGTATCGACCTTTCTTCCGTTCCGGAGGACGGTGATCCGGTCACCGATTTCCAGTACCTCTTCGAGGCGGTGGCTGATAAAGAGGGTGGTTACGCCGTTTTCCTTCAATCCACGAATGATTTCGAACAACCGGTGGACCTCTTCCTGGGTCAGAGACGCGGTCGGTTCGTCCATGATGAGAAGTTTGGCGTCGCTGGCTAGAGCCCGACAGATTGCGACCAGTTGCTGATCCGCGAGCGAAAGGTCGCCCAACCTGGTCTGGAGGGCGAATTCGACGTCAAGTTGTTCAAATGCTTTACGAGCTCTGTTTTTTATATCGCTCCAGTTGACAAACAACCGGCCGTGTTCTATGTACTGGCCGATGCCAATATTTTCGGCAATCGTGAGGTTGGGAAACATGGAAAGGTCCTGATGGACTACTTGAATGCCCTTTTCGTAGGACTGAATTGGTTTTAGGCTGGAGTAGATTTCTTCTTCGATTTCTATCCGGGCTCCGCTCTCCGGCCTTACTACCCCGGTTATGATTTTTACCAGAGTACTTTTTCCGGAACCGTTTTCCCCGACCAAACAGTGAACTTCCCCACGATTGATCCCCATATCTACATCTTCGAGAGCGGTAACTCCTCCGTAGTGTTTGCTGACGTTTGTTGCTTCCAGGAAGACACCTTCGTCCATACGTCTCTCTCCTATTAGTCGTTCAAAAAAAGTAACGGTGAGGGAAAAACCTGCGCCCCTCACCGTTATAGCGTTTCAGGTTAGAATCCGGCTTCTTCGGCTTCTTCGGCTTCTTCCATGAAGACCATCTGGTTTACGCTTATGACCTTGTCTTCGACTGTGATCTCACCAAGTCCAGGTATCTCCATACCCGATTCTGCCTCTTTCCCCTGTGCCAGTTGTTTTGCCATGTAGACCATTGCGTAACCTGCATCCTTCGGGTCCCAGAGCTGGAGCCAGTCCATGGAACCGTCGGCCAGGTAAGATGCAGCCTGTGAGGGCAGCGAACTACCGCCAACGATTATTTCCTCGGTTAGTCCTTTTTCTCTGACGGCCTGTGCTGCTCCGGGAGGTCCCAGGCTACCCCAGCCGATGATGGCGTCCAGGTCTTTTCCGTGCTTTCTGATAAGGTCGAGTGCTGAGCGGTAGGAGTCCTCCTGGCTCTCCGCCACGGGCAGTCTCTCGGTCAATTCTGTCATTCGAGGATATTCCTCTTTTGCGTATTCGACCGCGGTATCGGCCCAGTAGTTGTGCAATGGAACTGTGAGGCTGCCGACAAACTGGACGTAACCGACCTCGCCCTCTGTCCGTTTTGCTAGCTGGTCGATAGCCATCTTACCGTATTCGGTATTATTAATGGTTTCTATGTCGTAGTCCTGAGCCTTTGTGAAGAACGGGGATTCATGTGTCAGGACCACTATACCCTCTTCTTTAGCTTTCTCGAAGGCCGGAACCAGTGACTGTGCGTCATTTGGGACCACGCATATGGCGTCGACGCCTCGAGCGATGAGGTCTTCGACCATCTTGACCTGAGGTGCCGGATCGGCGTTTGCCGGTCCTTGCTGGAAGGCGTTGACGTTGAAATCTTCAGACGCCTGTTTAACTCCTTCCTTCAATCTGTTAAACCACGGTATACCGGAAATCTTTACGACTACCGCAATGTCCAGTTCCTCGTCGGAATTGTCGCTCTGGGCAAGCGCTACGAGAGGAGATATGGTTAGACCAATGGCCAGAATTGAGACGAATAAAATAATTAATCTTTTCTTTGTCATTTTATAACCCCCTTTACTTGAACTTATTGTTAATTCCGCGATTACGTGATGCCTTGTAAATTGTTAAGTCTTTTACCACCCCCAAATTTTCTTCATTATAACCACAACTGAATCCGTCATCAACTCGCTCGAGTTGCCTTGAACCGTAGCACTATAATGTTCTTCTAATAGGAAAAATCAAGACGAAATATTTTTTCGGTTATGGGTTAAGAACGGGACGTATCCGTCAGCTCTCAATTTCCGGATCACCCGATCAATTTTTACATATTGCTGTTCCCCAAATATTTTGCCGAGGAATATACATTTCCTGGCTCCCGGACTGACCGTAAACCTTCAA
>JAGXLB010000111.1 GCA_018334915.1 Candidatus Bipolaricaulota bacterium | reverse complement strand
CTGATTGTACTTAACTTGGGAAAATCGGTCCGGAGTTTAAGTACATTACCATTTCTCTTAAACTGAGAAGGATAGATCGATAATTTTGAACTGGGGGAACTATGAATAAGAGTTTCGTTCTTGGAGTCGATATTGGAGCTACATGGGTTAGAGTTGCGATTGCCGATTATTCGGGAAATATTACGACGAAGGACAAGGAGCCAATTGATACCTCGTCAAATTGGGGAGTAAGTAACCAGATAGAAAAAACCACCAGAAAACTTTGCCAGAGATTAGACTACGATCCCAAGAACCTATCCGGAATAGGCATAGCGTCGGCAGGGCCGATGAACAGGAAAGAGGGAAAACTGGTAAGTCCATCAAATATTCCTCTGGAGGAGGTTCCCCTGGCGGATCCCCTGGAAAAATCCTTCGACACGAAAGTAGAACTCATAAATGACGGAGTTTCCGCCGTCCTCGCGGAAAGTGAATACGGAGCCGGGGTAGATTACGATAACCTGGTATATATTACCATAAGTACGGGTATAGGGGGCGGAGTTATTATGGACGATCACCTGCTAATAGGAAAAAACGGGAACGCTGCAGAGGTAGGACACTTTACTATTGACGAAGAGGGAAAGTTGAAGTGTGGCTGTGGGCGCAGAGGTCACTGGGAGGCGTATTGTTCCGGGTCTAATATACCCAGATTCGTCAGGAAGAAACTGGAGGACGTAGACTTAAAAGGACAAAATAGTCCCCTGGTAGAAAACAAAAGAAAAGATTTCCAGGACTTTCGGCCCCGGGATCTGTTCGAGTACGCCAAACAGGGAGACGAACTGGCACTGGATCTCGTAGAAGAAATCGGCCGGTTGAACGCTGTAGGTTTCGCCACGGTCACGGAAGCATACGACCCCGAACTTATTACCGTCGGTGGCGGGGTGGCCCTCAACAATCCAGAATTGATTCTGGAACCGATCAAAGAAAAAATCTCTAACTACACCCAAAACGAAGTGCCCAGGATAAAAATTACCCCCCTGAAAGAGGAAAACGTCCTCTACGGAGCGATTGCCAGGGCGTTAACTTTATTCAAAAACCAGGATCAGAGGTAAAGTTCACCAAAGGCAAGGATCTCCACCTGACTATGCGAGAATTTGGCCCTCTTCACCTTGCCCGACTCCACTTCCATGGTAACGTTCGTGACCTCGGGACCACCGATGGATTCCGCGCTACCTCCTGATTCGAAATCAAGTTCCAGTTCCCCCGCGCCGTCAATTGATCCCCGCTCTACGAGAGAAACCGCCACCGCCACTGTACCTGTCCCACAGGTCGGTTCCAGTGACTCTTCGGAGAGATTGTGAGGAAAGATCACCCGGCCGTCAGAAGACTCATTACCCCTTTCTCCCATTACCGCAAAATCACGGTTTTCCCCGGGCGTTGCGAACTCTTTCCGAAATTTCTTCTGAAGCCCTATTAAAATTTCTTTAGTCGCCCGATCCAGCGGACTGAAAGAAGCATCAGGGTATTTTTTTCTTATTTCCTCCACAAAGGTCACGAAAAAATCTCCGATCCGGAAGCTTGACACTCCATCTACGGACCCGGCCTCAACCCCTCTTTCATATGCGAACTCGACAAATGAATCCATAACGGTTGTCGTCCCTTTATCCTGGCTATTTTTAATGGGAAAAATACCAATCTCAGTCTTTAGTTCGAGCATGTCGGTCGGTTCGGAAAGATCCAGATTGAATAACTCCGGCAGATCGAGTTCCCTGTGGGCTCTGCCCAGAACCTGGGTCAACCCTCCGCACATGGGGAGGTAGTCTCGCGAATGTATATCCACTATCTCCACCCCGAGGTCGGAATCTCCTGACCCCTCGTACAGCAAACCAAGCTGGTCACCTCCTATATGGGGAGGTTGCAGGACCTTAAGACCCAATTCCAGTCTCGACTTCTCAGGAAAATCCCGGCGGGGAACTAGAACTATTTCGTTTCCTCCCATATGACCTTTCAGAAAAGGAGACCCTTTCTTCAACTGTAAATCACCTGGTAGATAAATATTCTCCATTCAACAACTCAAACACAGACATCCACTCCCCTGGTTCAGCTCCACACTAGGTTACCAAATTTTATCTGGAATCCCCAGGACTCGTCGGCGGCTTTAAAGCAATCTTCAGTACAAATAGCTGGTCTTTTTTGCTATAATGAGAAGGTGAGGAACTTCCCAGCAACTATGACCCAACAAACCAGGAGGTTCAAACGAATTCGGACCCATGGTCTTGTCAGAAGAGACGAAAAATTTCATTAAGCGCCATTCCATGGAGGGAAGTTCTATTCTGGTTGCCGTTTCCGGAGGAACGGATTCGACTGCCTTGCTTCATGTACTAACTGAACTGGGTCCCGAGTTCGACCTCAATCTCTCAGTAGCTCATCTCAATCACTGTATTCGGGGGGAGTCATCCGCCGAAGACGCCGAATTTGTCAGGAAAATAGCGGATGAACTTGAACTCAAATCGATAATAGAAAAGCGACCGGTTACCCAGGTTGCCGAAGAAAAAAGCCAGTCCCTGGAAGAGGCTGCAAGAGACGTTAGATACGATTTTCTCACCGAAGTTGCCCGGGCCGCAGGAATTGAATTAGTTGCTCTGGGCCATAACAAAAACGATCAGGCAGAAACAATTCTCATGAACCTTATACGAGGGGCGGGTCTCCGGGGTCTGGGAGGGATGAAAGAGAAAAACGGCCGATACGTAAGACCATTCCTAAACGTGCCCAGAAAAGATATAAAAAACTACCTGGAATCAAAGGAAATCGACTATCGATTCGACGAAACCAACGAGGACACAACCTTCACCCGCAATCGGATAAGACACGAACTGATACCCAGGCTTGAGGAGAATTACAATCCAAATATAATCGATAACCTTTTCCGGCTGGGCAACCTTGCTCGAGAAGCCCGGGAATTCATCGAAGGGCGCGCCGAAGGAGCCTTCAAAGAAATAAGACTACCCGAAAAGGGTGACGGCATATGTTTCAACAGAGAAAAACTCCTGACACTCCACCCTTACATTCAGAGAGTGACAATTCGGAAATTTCTCAAGGAGGCAAGGGGTAACCTCGAAGACATTACTTTTTCCCACGTAGAAGACCTCCTAACCAAATTAAGAAAAGAGCCTGCAAGTACCCAGCTTGACCTCCCTGGGATTACTTTTAGCCTGGACCGCGACAGGGCCTGCTTTGGAGTAGAACTGACTGATACCCCAAAACCCTGCTTTTGCTTCGAAATTGGGCCCGAAGAATCAGTGGAAATCGAGGAGGTCGAGGTTGAAATTAGCCTGGAAACTAAATCGATAGAGACCGAACGGGATCCAGATATTTTTGACCCTGACAGATTGATCGAAACAGTGGATTGGCGTAAAGTTGAACAACCGATCACAGTCAGGAACAGAAAAGACGGGGATTGGTTTGTCCCCCTGGGGATGAAGGGGAAAAAGAAACTGAAGGATTTTTTTATCGACCTAAAGGTACCCATTAAAGAACGTGACAGGATTCCGCTTGTCTGCGATAGAAGGGGAATCATCTGGATAGTAGGTTTCAGAATTGACGAACGGTATAAGGTAGACGAGTCTACGGAGGAAGTTTTAACTATGAGAGCGAGGGAGATATGACGACAGTACTGCTATTTATTGCCGTCCTTTCGTTTTTAATTGCTATTCACGAGGCCGGACACCTGATATCAGCTAAACTGGCCGGCGTCTGGGTCCACGAATACTCAATCGGGTTCGGTCCCAGTCTGATCAGTCGAAAGGTAAATGAGACAGACTATTCTTTAAAGCCTATCCCTTTCGGGGGATACGTTAAAATGGCCGGAGAAGACGTGGAGAGGGAAGCGGATCAGGATGACGACGTTCCCGAGGCCAGGAAGTTCTACTCTCAGCCCCCGGGGACGAAGATGCTTATCTCGATATCGGGACCGGCAATGAATCTTATAGCTGCCATCTTGATAATGATTATCGTCGTCGGGGTCACCGGAACTCCCCGGGTCTCCATCTACGGATTTCTCGAAAATTCCCCTTCCAGAGGGACGCTCGAGCGTGGTGACCAGGTACTGTCCATAGAGGGAGAAAGAGTAACCTCTACTAATCAGCTAAACTCCTTGATTCAGCAAGGAAAGGGCGATCCCCTTCGCGTTACTGTTCACAGGGATGGAGAAGAAAGGGTTCTGAGTCTTAATCCAAGATATTACGAAGAATACGAGAAATACATGCTGGGCGTAAAACTGGGCAGTGCAATGACGAACGAAGTCACCCAGGTCGATGACGACTCGTTGCTGGGCAAGGCGGGGTTAAAACCGGGAGACAGAATAACGGAGATCAAAGGAATACCTGTAAAAAACGGGGCGTCAGTCGTAAACGCACTCGAAGAATTGAAAAAGGGCGAATCGGTAAGTTTTACTGTGACCAGAAACGACGAAACAGTCGACCTAAAAGTCGAACCAGAAGATCCCGAGGAAGTATTCACGGGATTCTCGTTAAAGACAATCAGGGATCCCGTAGGTCCTATTACCGCCATAAGCCAGGGATTTAATCAGATCAAAAGCATAATAATCCTGACATATCAGGGAATTAGGATGATAATAAAAGGGGAAATGGCGGCGGGTCAGGCGGTGGCGGGTCCGGTCGGCATAGCCAACATACTCGGTCAGAGTGCCCGGCAGGGAGTATATTCTCTTTTCTTTATGATCTCACTTATAAGTTTGAACCTGGGGTTGATAAATCTGGTACCCTTTCCGGCCCTGGACGGAAGTAGGATCGGTTACGCTACCTACGAATTAATCCGGGGGAAACCTATTCCACCGGAAAAAGAGGGACTGATTAATTCAATCGGGTTTATGATTTTGATTGGCTTAATGATTTTCATAACTTACAAGGATATAATTCGTTTCTTCACTTAAACTCTGGATTCGTAACTGGTTTTAAATACGAGGGTAAAATAAAATAATATACTGGGTAAGGAGGCAAAAAGATCAATGAACTTATCCAGGAAAGACTTACTGAAAATCGTTGATAAGCTGAAGCCCACCTTCAGGCAGGTCAGGTTAACGTTATTGCTTTTCTTTACGCTGACCATGCCACTGGTGATCTATCTCGGTAATACGGAATACGGTTATACAAAGACGATCTACACATTCGTCTATATCTCCTTTCTCACAATTATCTGGCTGGTAGAGTTGCTTCTGAACGAGGACGAGGGAGTATCCCTGACCCGGCTTTTGGTGCCCGTCGGACTGCTTGCCTTCTCCGGACTGTTATCTTTAATTAACGCACCCAGCAAGGGCGTAGTCCTTCAGAGTCTGGGTTTACTGGTTTACTTTTACCTAGCCTACCTCCTCGTGGCCAACACGATAAAGACGGAAACCGAAGCCAAATACCTACTTGTAACCCTTATAACTTCCGGGTTCGGAGCAACAGTATACGGACTCCTCCAGTACCTGGGGATAGTTAGGGGGGCTCACGGGTTCGCAGCTCGAGCCGGTTCAATAATTAGCGTAATGGGGAATCAAAACTATCTTGGCGGGTTCATTTCTTACCTGTTTATCCCGGTGTTCGCGCTGATATTGATAGCAAAGTCCAGGATCCTGAAAGCTTATCTTATTCTGACCCTTGGTCTATTCTTCTTTCTTCTCTTTCCGATTGGAGCCCGGGGATCCTGGCTTAGTCTGGTATTTGCCTCCCTGGTCTTCGTCGGCGGCCTGCTATACTACAAGCCTATAGATAACCTCCGGAAACTCTGGCTTACGCTGCTGGTTGTAGTTCTCGTGTTGTTTGTGGCTTATATCTTCGCCTCCGCTCCAGGACCGTTAAACTCGGTCCTTTCTTATTCTGCTCCGGAAGACGGGAATAGTTCGTGGGGAATATTTACTCCCTTAGTCAGGCCACTGGTCAAGGAGCTTGTTGAAAAAGGAGGGGCACGTGTCGAGGACTGGTACATTGGACTGGAAATGCTCAAAGACCACCCGTTCGTGGGGATAGGTCTGGGTAACTACAAGATAAAATTCCTCGAATACAGAGGGAATTTTTTAACCACCGACAAAGGACGTAATTTCGGGGAGTTCATTCCCCGGGGAGCCCAGGCACACAACGAGTATGTCCAGTTCGCCGCCGAGATGGGCATAGTTGGGATATTCTCCATCGCGGCCTCCATCATTATTCTTTTGCTAAATATTTTTGCCCGAGTAATCCCTCCAGGTGCTCCTGACCAACCGACAACGAGAATCCTGGGGTTGGCCCTGGCAGGCGGAATAATCGGTTACCTAATTCATTCAGCAGTAAGTTTCCCCGCCCACCTTCCCGCTTCGTCGTTTGCCCTGGTAACGTTCCTTGGGGTGATAAACTCGGAAGCTTTCGGGGACACCAGGTATGACTTAAACCCCTCAGACCTGTCCCGGTACATTGTGCTGTTAGTTGTATTAGTTTTCCTAATCACTGTGACTGTATTCGCCTACAGGGACTGGAGGGCAAACGTACTGATGGGAAAGGGCAAGAATCAGCTCCAGTATGGCAACTACTACGTGGCAAAAGAACGGTTAAAAGAAAGTTTGGCTCTCGATTTTCAGCCCAGGCAGACGTATTACTTCCTGGGAGTGGCCGAGAGCAATTTGGGCAACAAACAGAAGGCTCTGGACTATTTCGAGAAATCCCTGGGCCAGTTCGAACCTTACAACCTCCACCTTCAACTTGGCACGCTGTATCAAAGCCAGAACCAGATGGATAAGGCTAAGGGCGCTCTTCGTAAATTCCTATCACTCGGGGGAAAAGAAACCAACAACTTAAAGGCGAAGTTCTACCTGGCCACTATCGCGATCCGAGAAAACAGGGTGGAAGAGGCGGAAAACATACTTCAGGATGTCCTTGATAAGGATCCAAAATTTGAGAGAGCATTAATTCTCCAGGGAGATATTGCGGACTACCGGGGAAACGAACCCAGGGCAAAAGAGAAATGGGAAAAAGCCCTCCGGGTTATAAACGAGAAATTATCCGGAGTGAATAAGAAATTATCGGGAGAGATTCCACTAGAAAACCTGGGAGAACTTAAATCGGAAAAAGAGAGATTGACCAGGATCAAAAAACAGGTAAGCAAGAAACTGGGTGAATCATAACAATACCGGGAGGACTTATGGGACTTGCAGAACACGTTAACCAGTTTGATCCGGAGTCGGAAGTAGCTCGAGTTGAGAACTTTATCGCCCGCAAGCAATCAGAGATCGGGTTCAAAACGGTTATAATAGGACTATCCGGTGGCATAGATTCGAGCCTAACCGTGGTCCTGGCAAACAGGGCACTAAAGAATCAAAATATAGAAGTCGTATTTCTTCCTGAAGCCACAACACCCGACCGGGATAGCAGTGACGTAGCCAGGCTGGCGGAGAAGTACGAGCTCGATGTTCGTAAGGTCGCGATAGATGACCTCGTCTCCATTTTTAAAGAAAAGTTAGGGGAGATATCGGAACTGGCGGAAGCCAATTTAAAGGCGAGAGTTCGGATGGTCATCCTCTATACACTTGCAAACAGGAACGACGGACTTGTTCTGGGTACAGGAAACTTATCCGAGTGGCTCCTCGGTTACTTCACGAAGTACGGAGACGGCGCCGCAGACCTGGCACCGTTAACCCACCTCTACAAGACAGAAATCAAGGTAATTGCCAGACACCTGGACATGCCGGAATCCATAATATCAAAGCCACCTTCCGCCGGTCTCTGGGAGGACCAAACGGACGAAGAAGAGCTGGGCGGCAGTTACGAAGAGATAGATAAAGTTCTCTACCTAAAGCACGATAAGGACTACACGCTGGAAGAGGCAAAAGAAACGCTCGATACGGACACTAATTTCGTGGAGAAGATTTACGACATGGTGGCCAATTCCGCTCACAAGCGAGAGGGACCCGCGGTCATTGATAGAAAATGAGCTGGAATAACAAACGGCATTCAGATGATTCTAATATACGGGGGAAACATATAGCAGTATTCTAATACGGGGGTCGTCATAATGATTAATTGCAAATGGAAACTTGTTTTACTTCCAGTCGTCCTGGCCTTGATTCTGGTCCAGTTATCAATCGCAGCCGGTGCAAGTACTCCTCAATACGGGGGTACTCTCAGCGTGGCATTACCTGCGGAACCTCCGGGCCTGGACCCGACCACGCATACAGCTGCGGTGATCGACCGGGTGTTGTATAACAACGTTTACCAGGGGCTGGTGAGAATAAACAGAGACGGAAGAATAGTTCCTTCGCTCGCCCGAGA
>JAGXLB010000110.1 GCA_018334915.1 Candidatus Bipolaricaulota bacterium | reverse complement strand
CCGGAACTTCCGCCCGTCACAAGCACGTTTTTGCCGTCGAATCTTTCCATATTGACCCCCAGGTATTAGACAACTACCGGTTCAAAAGATCAGTATATTATCTCTAATACGCTCGAATTCATTCTGCTCCCCATACTACTACTTTCCCAAGAGATTTTTGATTTAATATTAAAACGTAACCATTATTGTTTAAATCTTAATTTATGGAAGAAAAATAACAACTCAGGTGTAAAGCAAATGGCGTGAAAAAGTGTTTGAAAATCGGGGGTTCAGTCCATGACCCAGCACCCCTGCAGCGAGTTGCAGGGATTCCTCGGCAGGTTTTGGTGAAATTGACTGTAAACTTAGGGATGATTGAAAGGATCCCAGTATTTTTGTTCTTGATATAATGCTTCGATAAAAGTCTCGGACTCTATATAAGACCTATAAAAGTGAAAGTCGTTCTTACTGGAGTTTGATCTAAACCCATCGAACCTATCGTCGTATAGGTCAATTAGGCGTTCAAGTGTTCGCGCTAGTTCTTCTGGTGCCCAATTACCACAGTAATAGTTAATATAAGGGAAAGCCCATTTTTCACCCGAAGCAATATACCACACGGTATCTAAAGGGTCTTTGTCTCTGTTAATCATCGTTCCTCTATCCTCGATATCCCCGTTACTGATTACGAGCCCGAGTTCAGGGAGGGATGTATAGGTGTGTGTGGGTGACGGCTTCCCAGAAGTGCCCATGATTAGGAAGTTTTTGACGTCGGCTAGGTCCAGTACAGAAGAGAGACTTGCAGCGTGCAATACGCAGTGCACATAATTTATTCTTTTTACTTCATCTATCGTATATTGAACCAGGGAACACTCCCATATGTGACCCCATCTGAATCCGTAGTCCGTATGCCAAACGTCTACCAGTTTTTCTGTTGAAGTGCGAAGTTCGTCCTGATCTATGAATGCAGCAAGGTAAGCCGAAAACGGGCTAATGTAATTAGCTCTTTTTATCCAATTTAAACCTATCCCATGCCAAATATCCAACGGATAATTACTTAAATTCTTCCTTAAAAGTGGCCGGAAGGTTTCACCACCCCACGGTGAAGCCCTAACGGCAGCAATCTCGGCAAGTTCTCGATCCGTATCAGTATTCAAAGCAGTCACGTCCTTTAACTCTTCGACGTTTTCTTCTTCAAAGTCATCTAGGCCGGGTCTACGTTTTCTACTGGAGTACTTGGAGACCACCCTCTTTAAAAGATCGTCACTTTCGGTTTCATCCCTATCCATAAGCGGGTACCAAACGGAGTGTTCATTGAATACCAGGATCGGGTTCCCTTCCACCTTCTCAACTTCTTTGCCCGTCTTAGCGGATATTAATTTGTTGTAGGACGCCAGGTACGCATTATTGTTATCACAATAAATAATGAATGGATTGGGGAACGTTTCCTCCTTTTGAGCAAAATAGTGAAGAAATGCTTTTTCTAGCTGAGTAATTCCTTTGTTACTGTCCTTGAGCACAGAAGATAAGGGGCCAACTCTGAGATCCAGGAAGTCGAAATACGGGGCACTTTCCGGATATAATTCCTGAGGTGCCTGGAGGCTGTAAGAAGAAATATCAACTTGGCTGAGGTTGAAAGGGGGCCCGGAAAAACCCTCTATTAATTTTTGGCTCTGAAAGTTAGTTTCTTTATATGCCTTCGAAAAGCCCGAACTCGTGGTGATATGTTCCAGAAATTGTGCATCACCTTTTAAATATACTTCCGGGTGTTTTACAGCTAAGGATCGGCTCGAATACAGGGCAAATTTATAGTATCGATCGGTCCTTGCCTCACTGATGGCATTCTCCCAGGCTTCTTTATGCAGCTCAGCTCCTTTTTCTACCTGTTCTTTCGGGATATCTAGTGATTCTTTCGTTCTTGCGGTAAATACCTGGACATTGTATCCTACATGAATCCCTCCCTCGTTTGGAGACCTCCATATAGCTATTGACTTCAACGTCTTCTGGGGAACTATAGTGATTTCCCCAACCCACTTATCACCTTTCTTCGAGAGGGGAAGGCTGGTCTTTTCGACATGCCCTCCCGGTCCGGTGAATTTATCTTTCGGCAGATCCTGGATGGACTTTCCCCAGCCTGAAGGGCCATCATGGAATACCAGGAAAGTAACGGTGAGTTGCCTGGTTCCTTCTACTAATTTTTCGTGAATATACGCTTCACTAAAAACTTCTATTGTTACACTCTGCTCCTCACCTACCTTAAAATTTCGCTCCCAGGAAAAGTTGGCTGCGTTTTTATCATTGGTCGAATAAGGAGTAGCCCCAGGAGTCTCTCCTATAACTACCAAAGAAGCTAGAAAAAGTGGAATTATTAACAACACCGATATCTTAAATAGCTTCATCCCAGCCTCCATTTATCTCTCTTTAGCTCGCGTGTTATACACAAATGAGCCTCGTTCCTGGCCCCAGAATTACTCCTCTGACAATCAAACCTTAAAATTAAACCTCCTTCCCAAATTTCACATCTGCAAACAAAAATGTCACCCAGGATTCCGAATTCGCTTCGCACTCCCTATGATAGACCCTTCTCTTACAGGCTTGACTCGCTCGAACCCAAAATAATTATTTTCACAAGAAAACCTTAAACCAGTTATAGACTTACAGATCTATGAAATTTTTTCAAATACCCATTTTTGTATTGGCCTGGGCACCATTCTTGCTGAAGCATATACAGTAAGCCAGTTAAAAACCCTTAAGGATTTTTAACTTCAATATCAATGGAGACAATAACCCTGCTCCAAAGGGGCTTATAGAAATAAATTTAACCTGGGTACATTGATCTTTTATAAAAGAAAACCCAGAACACCGCGCCAGTGGTCACTACATTCCAGGGAAAGAAAATAGCTGTCTTATTAAAAATAAAAAATATCCGATACTTCAGATAGAAAATCACCCCGCCCTTAGGAGCGGGGTGATTAAAAGTCGGATTGTTATTCTCGAATTTAACCTAATTCAAGCTCCATTTCTACCGCATCCTCGTTCTCGCTTCTCTCCTGGAAGCCCATTTTATCACACAGATGGAGCATAGGGTCAGCGGCTTTGGATGCCTTTGTCACGATTTTATCCAGTCCTTTGTCATTGGCAATATCTATTATCGACTCGGTTAATTTCTCACCCAGACCAAGGCCCTGCCAGGGGTCCCCAACGACAACCGCGTACTCTCCGGTATCTTTGGAAGGGCCAATTACGAGCCTGCCAACACCGATCATCTTCTTCTCACCGTTTTCTTCGAGAATACCCACCATCGCCATCTCCCGGCGGTAGTCGATGTTTGTATACTGAATCATGTCTTCGTGAGTTACTTCATATCTTGGCCCAAAGAAACGCTGTCTCCATGTCTCGTCGGAGAACGAATCAAATAGCTCGAACTCTCGCGGTTCGTCCTCCGGCCGAATGGGCCTTAAGGTTACGGAACGGCCGTCTTCCAGTGTCCAGTCCTCGGAATACTTGCGGGGATAGGGTTCTATCGCCAGGTGTTTGTGCTCATCCTGGGGTCCTTCATTAACTACTTCTGAATCAACTATAATCCTTGCGTCAAGAGCTTTTAACTTCCCGTCTACCACGGCAAGGGGGTTGATATCGATTTCTTTTATTTCCGGAAAGTCTATTATCATCTGGGAAAAGCGGACCAGGTTTTCTTCAAGTTCCCGAATGTCCGCCCCGCTGTCACCGCGGTAGCCCTGTAATAACTCGTATATTTTGGTGTCTTCCATCATTCGGTGAGCGAGTACCTGGTTTAGTGGTGGAAATCCTGCTACGGTATCCTGATAGAGCTCGACACCGGTTCCGCCACGACCGAACATCATTACGGACCCAAATAGGGGATCCTTATTCGAACCGAGCAACAATTCGAAGTCCACGTCCTGGAACATCTTCTGGACGCTAACTCCTTCG
Organism: Candidatus Bipolaricaulota bacterium; assembly: GCA_018334915.1. Taxonomy (GTDB): domain Bacteria; phylum Bipolaricaulota; class Bipolaricaulia; order M55B111; family M55B111; genus JAGXLP01. The sequence goes on along the minus strand of JAGXLB010000110.1, from coordinate 4,372 downwards.
ATTTTGGCGGACGGTTTCTCCTCCCGGGCTCTCTCAATTATCCTGGAGTAGGCCTGCCTTACGTCCTCTTCCGTCCGCAGGTTCAACTCCACTCCTCCGACATCGGTCTTGTGGGTAATGTCCGGAGAATGTATTTTCAGAACTACGGGATAACCGAGGTCCGAAGCGACATCAACAGCTTCTTCGGCCGTTTCTGCAACTAACGTCTTCGAAATAGGTATATTGTAGCTATCCAGGAATCTCTTTGCTTCTACCTCAGTTAACGTGGTTCGGCCTGACTCAACGGCGTCTTCCAAAGTCTTCTTCAGGTCATTGTTCGAGAAGGAGCCATTCACGGATAGCTCTTCCGGCGTTTCGTAAAGTAACTCGAGGTTTCTGGTGTGCCTGTACATATAAGAATAAGCGCTTATTGCCTGTTCGGGTGTCGGCCGGGTGGGCACACCACCCTGTCTGAGTACTCTTCGCCCCTGCCTTACTTCTTCCCCTCCAATCCAGGAAGTAACGATCGGCTTGTCAGCGCCTTCAGATAATTGAGATATCGCCTTTGCTGCGTCGGTAGCACTGGCCCCACCCTGAGGCGTATATAGGACGACTAAACCGTCCACGTTCGGGTCTTCCAGGCATATTTCACCGGCTTTCCGGTAACGCTCTGACCCGGCATCTCCAAGCACATCGACCGGATTTCCTGTGCTGGCGGCGGAAGGGAGTGCTTCTTTTAATTCTTCAACAGTATTTTGGTCCAATTCGGCCAGCTCACAGCCCCAGTCGTAGATGGCGTCCGTGGCCATGATTCCGGGTCCACCTGCGTTAGTTATAATCCCTATGTTCGAGCCCGCTGGCAAGTCCTGTTTTGCCAGAACTTCGGAACAGCTAAATACGTCACTTACCTCTCCTACTCTAGTGACGCCCGTCCGTTTGAAAGCTGCGTTGTAGACCGTATCCTCCCCCGCCAGGGATCCCGTGTGGGAGGCCACCGCTTCCGCGCTTTTCGAGTATCTGCCGGATTTGGTAACTATGATCGGCTTCTTCCTGGCAAAGCTGCTGGCAGCACTCATAAACCTTTCGGCATCTGAGACAGCTTCCATGTACATTATAATACTTTCCGTATCCGGGTCCTGTCCGAAGTAGTCAATCAGGTCGGCAAAATCGACGTCAATCATGTTCCCGACAGAGACGAAGCTGCTGAAACCTACGTGGGCTTCTTTCGCCCAGTCCAGGATTCCGGATCCCATGGCACCGCTTTGGGAGATAAAAGCTACGCTCCCTTCCCGTGGTTGTTTACGGAGGAAGCTGGCGCTGAGGTTTGAACTCGGTCGAATTACCCCGATGCAATTGGGCCCGACGATTCTGACCCCGTACTTTCGGCTGACGCGTTTGAGCTCTTCTTCGAGCTTGCTACCCTCTTCATCGGCTTCGCTAAACCCTGCTGTAATTACTACCGCTGCCTTTATACCGGTTTCCCCCATCTCTTTCACTATACCAGGGACTGTGGGGGCCGGAGTAGCAATAACCCCTAGATCAACTTTCTTACCTATCTCTGTCACGCTTGGGAAAGCATTGATACCCATAACACTTTTCCTGTTGGGGTTTACCGGGTAGACCTCTCCCTGATAATTTCCAACAATGTTGTCCATCAAGTCAGCCCCAACGGAGCCTTCCTTTTCGCTGGCACCAACTACTGCAATTGAGTTTGGATCAAAGATTTTCTCCAGGTTCTTTATTGACAATTTTTCCCCCTCCATATGATATCTTAATGGTTTGATTGAACTCGTTGAACGTTTTTAGTTCTTCCACCGTGCTGCCTGAAACTTCCAGGTCCAGCATATAGATCTATAATGTAAAAATGGATGGATCAATTTATTTAAGTATTCCTAAGGGCATCCTTTCCTCCTTATAACTCCTGCGAACAATCAATAATTTATCAATCTATCTTTCTAGTATTTAGCTTTGCTTATCTTTAGAGCCTCTCAATCGCAGGACTAGGTATTACTTTACTGTTTAATTGTGACTAAAATAACTAACCCATTAAAGATAAATGATAAAACGCAAAAATCAAGGATGAACGAACCCAGAACAAGCTCCAGGGCCTTTAAAAGGAGTGTGGATATACGGAACGGTTCCCAATAAAGTACCGTCTTCAATTATTACGCCGTGTATAACGTGAAAAGAGTGCTTCTCTTAAAAAAATAATAACTTTATTCTAAAAAATGAGGAGTCAACCCCCGCTCCGATGAAAGACTAAACGATAAGACGGGTTAGACCGACAACTGGACGATCTATAAACCTTTATTAACCTACAATCGGTTTTAAAAACAAGGCAGAATTACCCTAAAACAGTCTTAATTGGTTATCTTTTGGTTGGGTTCTATAATAGAGGTGAAATGGGAGGGTCGAATTATGTCAAATTTTAGTCGGATCATGACAGCAACGTTGATTTTGATTCTAGTAGGAGGATTGGCCTTTGTGGCAGTGAATTACAATGGAAGGATTAATTCGGTGTCGGAAAAGCTAGACGCTCGTGAAGCAGAAATCAGCAGTTTAACGGATGAAAACACCGCTCTTAAAGAAAGGGTAAATGAATTGGAGGCAAATGATAACGAGCAAAGGGGTAGAATAGAAGAACTATCTGGGAAGGTTGGCTCTTCTGAAGAACAATTGCAGGCAGAACTCCAAAGTACCAATGAGCAAGTCGCGAGCCTGTCAGAGAAGGTAGACCTGCAACAGGAAGAAATCAGCAGCTTAACGGAAGAAAATTCCGCACTCAAAGAAAGGGTAAATGAATTGGAGGCAAATGATAACGAGCAAAGCAACAAGATAAAGGGTTTGGGGGAAGTGGCAACCAGCATTAACAATGAGCTAGACAACAAAGTGGAAGAGCTGGAAGGAAAAATTGTTTCAGGTGATGAAAACCTGGAATCCGATCTCAAAGGCGTTAACGAGCAAATCTCGAACCTGAAAGACAAGGTAGCGCTTCAAGAAGAGGGAATTAATGGTCTGGATGAAGAAAACGACGAATTTCAGAAAAGTTTAGATTCCCTGGAGAAGGATATGGCCAATAATCAAAGCCAGATAGAAACCTTGAAGGGAAAAACTACAAACCTGGAGGATAAATTAACAACTTTAGACCAACAAATATCGAGTACCAACCAACGGTTAGAATCCAGAATTAGTGATTTCCAAGAAAATTATTTGACAAAGGACAAATTTGATAACCTAAAGAAAGAAGTGAATACCCAGGAAGAGAGAATTTCTATCCTTGAAGAAAAAGTTGAAAGGCTCAACAGCGAAGTAGAGACGATACAAACCGAGTCACAGCAAGTCGGTTAGACAAGCATCAATCAATCGTATATTGTCTTGCTAATGCAATAAAGATAAGAGGGGAAGAAGGTAAGTTAAAACCAAAATTTAGCGGTTTTTCGCCCTTGAAAAGTAAGTTTATTCGCAAGATTTATCTCTCCGACAAGGGTTGGTGCAGCACCCAGATGAGGAATGCCCCTTGGAAAAGGGACCCTCCATTAAACGACTAAGGTATACTATTACTTGGAGACTCAAATATATTTGAGCCAATTAACGTAACTCATCTGAGTGCTGGTTGAAAGTCTCGAAGAAGAAATTTGGTTGGACGATTTAGTTATAACCTACTGGGTGAAGGGATAAACTTTCTTGAACTAGAGGATATACGTCTTGTAATCAATCCTGGACGCTTTTTGTGCGGGGGAAATCGCAGGTCTTAGGTAATAGTAAGAGCATAAAACTTAGCGAGGGGGCAAGCGGGTGGACCTTGCCCCCTCATATACTCGAACTTTTCAATAATAAGACGCCAGAAAAACCCAAAGGAGGCTAAAAGGGCAAAAACTGGCATCTTATTTAAACGATAGGTAGTAAATATGAAAGTTTTATTAAAATTGAACCAATTAATTTACAAATCCATGAGGGCCCGAAATTTCGGGGGAGGTCAGTTTGTCTTAAATCGAAATGGTCTCCCGTAGAAGTTAAAAATTCTATAAAGCCCCAGTCAAGAACGAACTCCAAGAAAGATATCCGACCATTGGTAAATTTGATAGCTTGAAAAACTTAGTGGTAGATCAGGGAGAGACAATATCCAATCTCGAGAAAAAAGTCGATAAGCTTTTAAACTCTGAAGGTGGTGCTCAAATAACTCCTTTAAAAATTAGCTACGTGAACGCGACTGATGCCTTCAACGTCTTTACGAACGCTGTATCAGAAGAACGGGAACAGGCTCAGAAGAAAAACGAAGAACTTACCCAGCTCCGGGAGCAGGCAATTCAAGGAGAGATTACCGAGGAGGAATTCAACGAACAAAGCGATATCCTTCAGGCCGAGAAGCTAAAGGCTCAATTGGCGATAGATC
>JAGXLB010000109.1 GCA_018334915.1 Candidatus Bipolaricaulota bacterium | reverse complement strand
ATTGCCTTTATCGGGGTAGACTTCGTTTCCTATAGCCGCCAAAATGAAGTCCCCTGCTGATATATTGCCTGATCTAAGAGCCACCGATAGTAGGTGGGGGATTTGACGGTATTTGTCTATACCATGAATGGGCATCCGGATAGCTTCCAAATTGGATTGGGTTAGTTCTTTATAGGTCTGGGAGACGGCGGTAGCAGCGATAACTTTTACGTCAGGGTCCAATTCTTGTAATTCTCCGGCCAGTCTTCCTTTTTCTGTAAGGCAGATGATCGCATCAAGATCCATCTTGTCCGTTAATCCTACGATCATTTTTGCCAGATCTTTGTCGGAAGTGATATTATCTATTTTCATTTTCCTCCCTTACTTTAAATATAATAAGACCATTTTTAGTATTACGCAAAATTTGTAGTTAGATAAGTCAATAAGTTCGCAGGCACGAGGCGATGTTAACGCTTTCTCTACAGATCGGGCCCCTCCTGTCTTTTGAAAGAGATTTTTCGTGGAAGTAGGAGTTAGTGTGTAGGGTAGATTTACAAAATTTGCTGAGAACTGCTAGGGACCCCCGAATGAAATAGCTGTCTTGTGTTCAGCAATTAGCACTTAATTAAGCTGTGAAATCATTTTTAAGAAACCGTTAACTTTACCGTGTAAAACTTACATTATACAAGTTACTTATCAGAATCAAACCAAGTTACTTTCCTCAATTGTGTGCAGAGAATAATTCTTGATCCAGGTCATTTTTCGTCTTCAAGCCAAGGGTCCTATGCTAGAGTTGCCTTTATGTGCCCTCCCTCTTAGGGGGTCTTGGCTTAACTGATATTATGACTAGCCGGAACTGGTGACTTGTTTGCTAAGCTAAATATGTAATTGGTAAAAGGGTGGTAATTGTAATTCATCTATCCTCGGGGAGTGAGGTAATTAAGTTGTATCCTCTTCTTAAGAACTGTGTGTTGCTAAGGCTCGCTTGTGTGATGGTAGGGATGAATTATGAGTAATGAACAGTATTAGTTGGGGGTAAAAAAGATTCAAGCATTTTCTCTTGATTTTTTAAACGGTTTAATATATGGTGATGTCAGCGGAGTATAAAATATTTTGGTGAAATTTTATGTTTAATAAGAAAACCTTTCATTTTGAACATTCTGATAGTTCATCAAAAGAATATGGCCATTACCCTTCTGATGATGGGCTGAAGATAATTAGGGTTTTACGAGATGGGAGCCCCGCGTCGGTGAAGAAAATATCGGAACGGACAGGATTGAGTGATCCTACGGTTAGAAAAAAGATTTTAAAACTAAAAAAGAAAGATATCGTACAAATTAAGGGGGTCAGAGATACTAGTTTAGGCCGGAAGCCAAAACTGTATCAGCTGAATGCCTCAGCATATTTCGTTGTGGGGATCGACTTTGAGATACCTGATTTAAGAATTGGTATCTACGATCTCACTGGTCAACTTGTGTCGAACAAAATGACTTACTTCAGGGAGAAAATTGGCCAGAAAGACGATAATGAGTTAGCTGATTTCCTTGTCAAAGAAACTAAGAACCTAATTCACAACTCTCATCACGAATTATCCCAAATAGCAGGATTTGGAATTGGAGTCCCTGGGCTGGTTACTGAAGAAGGATTCAATCCTTTTAGTAGAACAGTGTTTAATAGACGTATAAACCTTTCTCCGTTGTTGCAAGACGATTTACACAATAACTTGATTATGTTGAATGACGTAGATTTGGAGTTAATCGCTGAGCTTGACAGCAGAAACTTGCTCTATTCTGATGGCACTGTAGCTGTGTATCTTTCTATACGCCCAAGTGGCGAAAACAACTCTGGTGTGAGCGTTGGTGGGGGTGTTTGGTATAGAGGTAGCTTACTACATGGAACCGGGAGTGCTGCAGAGTTTGGCCATACATCCACATATATTGAACCGTCAACAGAAGGCAGCATTGACACGTCTTGTAAGTGTGGTAACCCTAGATGTTTTGAAAGTTTTCTAAATCATCAGATAAAAAATTCGAATATTAAAAAAGTTAGTGCCGCAAACTCCATAGAAAATGCTATAGTGCAGAAATTAAAAGATTTGGTTCTGATATTTAATCCGACTCACTTACTCCTTGACTTGAGTGGTATAAGTAAAAATTCTGAAACTATAGCCTCAGCAATTAATACAGAATTAGATAGTCTATCTGGCGTGCTCGCTAATGACCCTCCAATTTTTATCAACCTACCTAATGAAGAAATGAGGTGCAGCCAGGGAGGAGCTATAGCCATATTGAGTAGATTATTAAACGATGGAGAAATGTTCTGGGAAACCTTTGTTGGGGAATAGATCAAAATCAGGAGTAAATTGAGTACTTAATCTCTTTGGAGGTGATAATCAATACCAATTTTATATCTGCAAATACTAGTTCTGACCAAAGCAAAGTTTAATCCCACCTGGAGGTGTGGTTAATGAAAACTTCATTTTTAAACAAAAATTTGACGATTCTCTTCACTCTGGTTTTCACTTTAATACTCTTTTCTGCTCCAATATTTGCCCAACAAGAAGGGAAACCTACTGTTGCTTTAGTAATGAAGGAATACCAGAACCAGTTCTTTCAACGTATGACTAATGGGGCCGTAAAATATCAGCACAAAAACCAGAGCTTCTACTTAATGCCTGTTGGTGTAAGAAATCAGAAAGATATCGCTGGCCAGGTCTCACTGATTGAGGATATGATGAATAAGGTAGATGCCATGGTGGTTGCTCCCATGGACTCTAGGGCTTTAGTAAGGCCTATGGTACAAGCTAAAAAAGAAGGGTTGGCAGTGGTGAATATCGATGTCCTCCTGGATCAGGATTATATAGATGAAAATTACCCGGACACGGAATTTCCATACGTTGGTCCTGATAATGTCGGGGCCGCGAAAAGCGTTGGCGACATTCTAGTTGATCAGCTCGACCCGGGCGCGGACGTCATAATCATTGAAGGAGTTCCTGGCGCCTCTAATGCTGTAATGAGGACAGAAGGATTCAAGAAAGCTGCTGAAGAAGGAGACTTCAACGTGCTTGGAGTACATACGGCTCATTGGCTTACGGAAGAAGCCTTGAATGTGTTTAATAGTTTGTTGACCAAACATGGCGACGAAATTGATGCAGTTATGTGTGGAAACGACGCGATGGCCGTAGGAGTTGTCAGAGCACTTCAACAAAAAGGATACGAGCCTGGGGAGGTCAAAGTGGTAGGTATTGATGCCGATCCCCAAGCAATTGATTTAATGGAACAAGGTTGGATGCAAGCTACCTTGACCCAATATGCTGGCGCTCAGGCAATTTATGGAATAGATATTGCGCTGGCTATGTTGGAAGGTAAAGATGTACCCATGGGTTGGATTAAGACACCCACTAAAGTTCTGACACCTAACGATCTTCCCTGGGATCGCCCTTCTCCTTTAGAAGCTCCGGAGCTGGAAGTTCTACAAAATTTGAGCGATTAGTTCTCCGGATTTTAGGGGGGGTGAGTAACCCCCCCTCATTTCTATTTTAGGGGGTACTTGATGTCTCATAGATCTAAGTTAGAGATGAGAGGAATAAGTAAGAGTTTCGGTCACGTTCAAGCGTTGGATAAGGTGGACCTTACCCTTGAAGAGGGAGAAGTTCTGGGACTGATCGGGGATAATGGTGCGGGCAAGTCAACTTTAGTAAAGATTCTCTCCGGTGTATATCAAGCTGATGAAGGTAAAATATATTTAAATGGAGAGCAAATAAAAATAGATGAACCAAATGATGCTTTTGCCCATGGAATTAGGATGGTTTATCAGGATCTTTTATTGTGTGGCCATATAGACGTTGCAGGGAATATTTTTTTAGGAAGAGAGTTGTCTGAGAATAATATAGGTGGTTTCCTAAAGACATTGGATCAAAGTGAGATGGTGCAGAAGTCTAAAGAATTTCTACAAGAACTCGGAATCAACTTACCCAGTTATAAAACTCAGGTCCGCAACCTGTCGGGGGGTCAAAAACAAGCAGTGGCTATTTCAAGGGTGCTATGGGGGGATCCCGACATAGTGATAATGGATGAGCCCGTTGCTAACTTGGGGGTTGAGAGGAAGAAAGAAGTCCTAGAGCTAATCCTGAAATTAAAAGATAGATCTATCGGGACAATTGTGATAGATCATTCATTTGAAAATATTTTTACTGTTGCTGATAGGGTTTTAGTTTTGCGAGAGGGAGAAAGAGTTGGCGTTAGATTGATTGAGGAAACCGATCCTGACGAACTTACGAAGTTAATGGTAGGAGCCGAGATTGCTGATGCTGTTTCGAATGCAGTTAAATCTCGAGAAGCCAATAAGGGGGAATAATAATGAAAGCATTACAAAAAACACAAGAAGGGAAGGGAAACCTTGAGGTTAAAGAAGTTCCAAAACCGGAAATAAGACCTAATGAGGTATTGATGAAGGTTTGGGCGACGGGTGTTTGTGGTAGTGACTTGCTGATTGAAAGAGACAAACATTTCTACGAGGCTCCGGTTACTCTTGGCCACGAATATTCCGGCGTTGCCGAAGAAGTAGGGCCAGAAGTCACGAAAGTAAGTCGCGGCGACAAAATAGTTGGAGATATTGAGGCACCGGATGGTTGGCTGGGAGTAAGCAGGGACGGAGGATTTGCTCCATATATGGCTATTCCCGAAGATAACATCTTTATCCTTCCGGAAGATATTAATATGGATGACGGAGTATTTGCAGAACCCATTGTAGCGACAATCCACGCTTTGCAGGAACGGAACGAAGTGCGAGCAGGTGACTTTGTTACCGTTGTGGGGCCTGGGCCTATGGGGCTTCTAGGTGTAGAGTATGCAAAGATGAGAGGAGCTCAAGCTGTTGCACTCGTAGGCCTAGAAGGTATAGACAAGAGAAGGTTGGAGGTAGGTGAACAGGTCGGAGCGGATTATCTGCTACACTCGGAGGATGATCCTTCTGAAAAAATTATGGAGCTGACGGATGGAAGGGGTTCGGACGTAGTTCTTGAAGCTTCCGCTTCGGAGAAGGGTATGCAGCATGCAATAGATTGTGCCAGGACCGCACCAGAAGGTCGTGGGGGAAAAGGAATCATTACTACAATTAGCTTGTGGGGCGGCCCGATAAGCATAGAACTCGATCCTTTGTCTTTAAATCAACTGGAAATTCGCGGGGCCTGGAGTTGGAGGGGAGAAGAGACCTGGAGGAGGGCAATGGATATGATTAAAAGGGAGGTATTTGATTTAGATCCCTTAATCACAGGGAGGTACGAGGTAGACGAGTGGAATGAAGCTTTCTCAAGTCTTAGGGATCGTAAAGATATAAAAGCCCTTATACAACCCAATGGTAAAAAGTTAGAGGAATTCTAACTATGGTTAACGCTGCGATAATCGGACTTGGGTATATGGGGAAGATAGTTCTAGAGGTACTCTATGGGATGCCAAAAGTGGATGTAGTAGCAGTTGCTGACCCCGAAATCGACTCTCTGGAAGAAACTGTCGAGGAGTACGAAATCGAGAAAGCGTTTAAGGACTACACTGCACTAATAAAGGATGATGCAATCGATGTCTTTCATAACTGCACTCCAAGCCATCTTCACTTCAAAGTTAATAAAGATATTATCAAGAACGGCCAAAATTTGATTACTGAGAAACCTCTAGCTTTGAGCGGAGAAAAAGCTGAAGAACTTTTAACCCTTTCTCGGGACACGGATTCTAACGTTGGGCTCAACTTTTGCTATCGATATTATCCGGTAGTACAGGAAGCAGCTGCTAAAGTTCGAGACGGTGAGATTGGTCATCTCAACGTGGTTATGGGGTCGTACCTTCAAGATTGGTTATTTCATGAGACCGACTATAGTTGGAGGCTTAAAGAAGAATACGCTGGCGAATCAAACGCGATAGCTGATATAGGAAGCCACTGGTGTGATCTTTCTCAATTTGTCACAGGGAACAAGATTACTGAAGTAATGGCTGATCTGAAAACAATTATACCGGTAAGAAAAAGAAGCAAAGATAGGGTTGAGACCTTTGGAGGAAGTAGCTCAGAGGAATTTGAAGATATTGAGGTCGATTTGGAAGAGTACGGTTCAGTTCTGGTGAGGTTCGATAATGGGGCCAGGGGTTCTTTCACGGTAGGCCAGGTATGTGCCGGCAAGAAATGCAGTATAGACCTCCAAATTTATGGGTCCGAAGCCTCTCTGGCTTGGAACCACGAAAATGCAAACCGCCTTTGGATAGGACATAGAGACAAAGCTAATGAAGAGTTTATTGAAAATCCAGAACTACAGAAGGAAGAAACAAAAAAATATGCAACCCTCCCCGCCGGCCATCCTCTTGGTTATTATGACGCGAATAGAAACCTCTTTTCGGACTTATACGATAGATTCATGGATGAAAATTCTAATTCAGGCCTAGCTTTTCCTGATATTGATTCGGGTGCTTATGAAGCGAAGATAGTTGAAGCTATAGTAGAGAGTCACAAGACTGAAAGCTGGGTTTCTGTCTGAAACAAACCAAAAAAAGAGAGGATTAATAAATATGTTTGAGAAGGCAAAATCGATGGATTTTGACTACGTAGATATTTTAGAACGCTTGTCCGGTTCGATAGGTATAGGAATAGCACTGCTTGCTTTGATAATTATTTTCACTATTGCTGTACCCAAATTTGCCACCCCTAGTAACATTAGCAGCATCTTTAACCAGATTACAATTAATATGGTAGTTGCCTTGGGCATGACTTTTGTGATGATAGCAGCCGGGATTGACCTGTCTGTTGGCGCACAGATGGCTTTTGCTGCCTTGGTTTGTGGAAAAATATTACAATCAGGTATTCTCCCCCCTATTCCACTCCTTATACTGGCTCTGGTTGTAGCCTTGTTTAATGGGGTGTTTTGGGGATTTGTTAATGGCATAATTATTGAAAGCTGGGGCATATCATCATTTATAGTAACTTTAGGTATGTTGAGTGTTATCAGGGGGTCTGGGCTGGTAATGTCTCAGGCAGCTACAATATATAATTTCCCTCGGGCAATTCTCTCGTTGGCCGGGGTCCAATTCTTCGGTTTCATCCCTTTAATGCTTATTGTAACTCTTTTTTTAGCCGCAGTTTCCTATTTCGCAATTAATAAAACAGTATTTGGAAGACATGTTATAGCTACAGGCGACGAGCGTGAAGCCGCGAGGGCTGCAGGTATATCCACCAAAAGAATAAGAGTCATTGTATTTACAATCAGTGGGTTCATGTCCGCAGTAGGAGGAATCATGCTCCTCTCAAGGTTAAGTATCGCTCAGGCTACCTTAGCTTCTGGAGCAGAATTACGAGCAATTGCGGCAGTAATTATTGGTGGGACCAGTTTATCAGGAGGAAAGGGATCAATTATTGGGACCATATTTGGAGCCACCATTTTAGGCGTTCTGGATAACGGACTCGTAATTATAGGGCTTTCTGATTTTGTTAGAGAAATCTTTACAGGGGGGCTAATCGTTCTAGCGGTTGGCTTGGACGCCCTCAGAAGAAGATTAACAGAAGAGGTTGACTAAAGCTGGACTGGCGAACGTTTAACAATTCCAGATCATTTTTTATTACTTACCGGAAAGGACCCTCTATGAAGAGTAGTGGCATAGTAAACAAGAAAATTGCAAATCTAGTTGCATATGGATATGGTGTCAAATTGACATCAAGTATTGGGTATTTGCCCTTAAAGTTGTGTCCAGAAACATCTGTTACTTATATTGGCAAAGTGAGTTCTTAACGTCTCCTGGAGTTTTAAAATGAGATTTTTCCACTTATGGGGATGCCAATAAGCCGAGATAAATTCTTTTTTCTCCTCCGTTTTTGTTCGACCTCGCTATATAAGGGAGTTTTTGTCTACCTAGTATCCTGATTTGCTTCTTAACTTTTAGTAATCTTGGCCAAATTTGGAAGCGCTTAGCGGTTGCTGAGAAAGATTGATAAGACTTTTTGGGATGGGTACTCAAAGTAGCCCTATAATCCAGAACCATTGTATTTTTTCTATAAAAGCCATATGATAGGTTTGAATTCAGGTATTTATCGATTAAAGGCCCTTCCTGGGTTGTATAACCACTTGATAACTTTTTGGCTAACTTTTTGTATCAACCATAGAGCAGATTAGGGTGATGTAGGTGCGAGATAAAACCATTCAGCTGGATGAAGCGGTTAGAAGCTACGTTGAAAAGGGGTGCTCTATATCCTTCGGAGGGTTTACCATAAATCGCAATCCGATGGCCGCCGCCCATGAGATTATCAGGCAGGAGATTAACGGCTTGCACGTTTATATGCACTCTGGCGGT
>JAGXLB010000108.1 GCA_018334915.1 Candidatus Bipolaricaulota bacterium | reverse complement strand
CCGGGCGAAAGTCCGGGGCGCAAAGCTCACGGCCTGACTGGAAGGACCGAAAAAGGCAAACCCAGGGTGACCCGGGGGCGCAAAGCTAAATTCTAGTCAGCGAGTCGATAGTCACAAGTCTCTGGTCGAAAACAAATGACTCAGGACCCAGGACTCCCGACTGCGACTGATTGACTAGAATGTATAGCTGCCGAAGACTTCTAATGGCGGCAGAGTTGCAAGGCGTTACAACCAACAACCAAAACCATTAGGAGGTTTTGAAATGCTTAACAAAAAACTTTTAACAATTATTCTAGCTACTTTTGTGGTAGGGCTACTTGCCACTTCGGCAATAGCTTACGATGGTCCCGAACAATTTTTAAGTTCCAGCTGGTCGGGAGTCGGTTCGGGGTGGACTAATGTCAATGCAACAGTACAGAGAGAGGATTGGAACGACGATCAACTGCCAAGAACTGGCGTAGTAGAATACGAGTACAGCAACTATTGGGTAGGCAACATAGCTGGAGGTATGGGTGGCGAACTCGGGGATGAAATAAGAAACGTCAATATTTCAGCCGGCTCAGAAGGTAGTGGATACTACGAAGACATGTCAAAATACTCCTTCTTGGACGTTGCAACGGATGACCTGGGCATCGATATCGTATCCCAACACAATCTTGAAATAATGGCGGACGATTACGCTGTTAACGATTTTGTAGGTATAGACGATGATGGAAGTCCCGCTAAGATTGAGGATGACAAGTTCTTACACATGCAGGGTTTCAAAGGATTTGATGCCACATACTTCTCGAAAAGCTTCTTCGGCTCTTCATCATCGGGAGACGAAGATGGTTCGGCCGGCGCCTGGGCTTTTGCGTTGCCCGAAATGGGGAGCTTCTCCGGTAATCTCACGTTCGGTAGCGTAGATCCGTTCAACGTCAGGAGCGACGATGGAACAGGTCGCGGCTCATTTGACGTGCTGCAACTAGGATGGGATACCTCTGATCCTGCAATAGACGATCCTGGAGACAGAGTGTATATCGCAACAATCGACGCGTACGACTTGAACGTACCCACACCACCGTTACAGGTATACGCTGGAAGTCAATACTGGAACACTCCAGAAATGGATGAATACTACAACAAAATAGGTAGATAAAATAGGAGAACTATTCGGGCTCAAGGGAGATGGTTTCCCTTGAGCCCGATATTTTATCCGGCAAAGCAAAATCTGAGAGAACTAAACTTTCTTCGGGCGGTGAATACAATGATCGATATCTTTCACGAGATGACTAAAAAGTTTAAACCGATTACGCGAGTTGGATTCACGGTTATTGTGTTTCTTTTAATCGTTTTTCTAGCTAACAATTATTATTCGTACGGCGATTCAACTATTACATCCGACACAATTTCAATATATGACTTTTCCGGGACAAAGTACGTCTACCATGAGGGATTCGGGGGTTCCAATCAGACAGTTATTACTGATTCCAATTGGGCATTCGATGAAATTACCGTAACTGGATCACCTGGTTCTAGAACCGTACTGGATCAATTTATCAAGGCAGATAGCACACAAACCAAGATAACCAGGAACGCCTTATTTATCGGTTCGGGCTCCATAAATACCGAGAGCATTTACAAAGGATCTAATACTTCAAATGGAGAAGATAACAGAACCGGCATTTTAATCCTGGGGGATAATTATGGCGTCTTGATCGGAAATTGTTGTTCAATTTTTAATGAGTCTTTTGGTGGTATTAAGAACTCATTGGCAACGGCTTCAGGCAACTATTTGATTCAACTAATTGGTGATCTTGGCTCTTATTCAGCTCAAGATTTCTCGATAGGTGAAACTTCAACGCTTCTCCAGGTAACGGGAACGAATTCGGCAACTTTAGAAACCTTACTATACGGCTCTTCCCCACAAAGTGGCACGGACCCTTTTTACGAGTCTACTAAAGGTTGCGCCACTGGAACAGGTAGTTTCTTGTTCTCGGGTAGCTCCGGTCAAAGCTCTGTAGAAGTCTTATTCGGAATTTTCGAAGGTTGGGGGGATTACAGCACGGAGCTTATATTTGATTACCTGGAAGTCTTTTCTCAGTTTAAATTCGAGGACTATGGCCAATTTTTGGGCGGCTGACAACTACAGTTGTGAATAACGGGTAGGAACAATGAAAAAAATAATTTTGTTGACAATAGTCTTGAGCATATTTTTCTCTTTGGCTGGCACTGCTAAGAATGAAGAGGAATTATCTTACTTATTTAAAACCTACCTTGGAAAAGACTCAAACCTTGAGAGAATAGCACTATATCTTACAGGTAACCAACACTCGGCTTTCAACGCTTCCAATAAATTTACCCAAAACGTTGTTATAGAGGGCAATATACAAGAATATGATTTAGGTAAGGAATTCGAGTTCTCGCACTTAATAAAAAAGAGTTCGCCCCTTACGAAGGAATTTGAGGCAAAAAACAAAAATTTTCTACTACTATTTAGTACTGGTGCTGAAAGCAAATCTATCTTATCAAAAGAAGAAAAAACTAGATTTACCCTCACTGGTTTCTCCCTTAATAGCAAAAATTACACACTGACACTAGGTTCAGCCAATTACTTCTCCTGGGACGCAGAAGGCTGGATCTCAAATGACCCAGACCCATTATTTTCAGGGTATTTAAGTTCATCTAATGATGATTACTCCGGGGAGGGGGAAGGGATTTACTTGGAGTTACTTTCAAACGAACTCTCTGATCAGTTCGAAGATGATGAAAGATGAGCAGCTATATATAAATTTTTAGGAGGTAAGAAATGAAAAAGGTGTTTTTGTTTTGCTTAATTATAGGAATACTGTCTTTCTCCCTTTCACCCGGTGAGGCAAAGCGGATTCACGTGTTCGAGACCTCGCCAAAAGTTAACGTAGACGTCCAGTTCTCCGATCCGCGTCCAGTGATAATTCACGCGACCGGAGAAAACACCTGGGCTTCTACTCACGTAATAACGGGTAACTATAAGGACTTCGTGGAGATGAAAAGCCAGGGGCAACTAGACTTCACCCAGATGGTAGGACACACGGATACCAAACTTAATACAAGTGGTAACGGAGGGAAAGCCATAGCAGAAAGGATCACTCAAAATTATAAGAATTACCTGGAGCTAAATAGCAATGGTGATCTCGACCTCACTCAGCTTGCCAGTCTTGAAAACATAGAGGTCAGCTTAATGGGTAAAGACGGTACTGCTCAAGTAGAGACACAAACGGAGAAATACAAAAACCAGGGGGAGGTAAACAGCAAGGGAGAGATTCTACTCAACGGTAACGCGAGACTGGGCAGCTCAAAAATCCATATCCAGGGCACAAACGGTTCCGCTAGAGTCCTCACTACTACGGAATTCCTGAAGAATGGCGGTTCAATCACTAGTTTAGGTGATTTAAGTCTATCCACGGTTTTAAGCAACCCCAAGATTAAATTAGAAATTGATGGAAAGAGTGGAAATGCTGCTGCCCAGGCACTAAGTGATATGTTGTACAACAATGAACTCACTGTCAATAGCTCAGGAAAGATCAGCCTTTCCCAGCTTGCGGATCGCCATCAGGTATTTCTTCACCTAGACTGGAATAGAGGAGACGTAACTAACAAAACTTCTACTCCAAATCAGGAGACTACAGTAGTTCTCGAGAATGCCGAAGGCAAGTTGGAGAAAAATTTGACCGTGGAGAAAATTAACAATGGTGAAGAAAATAATGACAAGAATAATCCAGGCGTGAAAAACTCCACAAAAAATTCCGGTGATACCGAAGACTCGTCACAAGAAGAAACTTCTACTACGAGTAAAGACAGCTCCGACAACAGTAGTGTAAGTGCCAGAGCAAAACTGGGTGCAGGAAACGGAGGGAGGTTAACGATCATTAGAATGAATCCTCGAGGTTCGGAACCAGTGGCAAGTGACGCCGAGATAGTAAGTCGCAGATTGGGCATGGATATCAACCGGGCTCAGAACTACATTAGCGACAACGGAGGAATGAGTAAAATAAATTACGCCTGGAACAAGTCAAGCTCCTTTAACCCTAAACCTCCGACCCCGGCAGTGGCAGGAAAAGCTGGTGGGTTATCGGGTCCGACAAGTATAGACATAGGAACTCTATCCCGCCCTGAGGTGTACAAGCTTCATTTGAAGGGGCCAAAATATAAAGGTTTCCTGAGAAACTCAGAACTCTACATGAGGCTTTACTTCCCAACTAACAACCGACAAATTAGAGGAGTCTATACCACAATAACCGTAGCGGAACCCATACAGTCGAACAATATCTTACTTGTCCAGGAACTATCTTACGATTATGAAGGGGACTTCTACAGATACTCCTTCGACAAAGAGGACTGGCTGGTCGATTTTGCCTCACTCGAAGGACCTTACGTATTGCTCATTGACGCCGGGCAGAGCTTGAACGTCGAGTTACCCATAACCATTACCGAGAACGGAGAGATCAAACCGAGAAACGGGAGCTAAAAACAAGAACAGAAAAGTACTCCAGTCAAAGCGGATAAGTATCTTTTAAGAAGAACAATACACTGCCCCGTTACATACAGTATAAGGCAATAGCGGGGCAGCAAGGCCAGATATAATCCTTCCTTTCCAAATTATCTGACTACTTTGCATCGATTAACTAACCTGACAGCCTTTGCCGCAAATTTAATTGCCCTTTCCTGGACTATGGGAGATTCATTATATTTTAGTTATACCCTCTCGCTACAGTAATCTGCCGCTAATTACGGTCTCTCTAAATTATCCCTTCAAATACCAAGACAGCGCCCGTAATTTTATGAAACGGTTATTAAAACTTTCTTTTGGACGGAGGTTAAATGTTAGGAGGTTTGTAAAAGGGAGGAAAATATCAGCACTTACAGTTCTGGGCTTTTACCTTTATCAGCCTTTATGAGCAGGAGGTGTACAGAATAACAATTTTCTTTCTAGAAGGAGTAATCGGCTTCCAGGATAAACATCATCTGATCGCTACCGGGAGTAATTTCCACTCCCGTACCCAGCTGGAACTGACTGCCTACATGATAGGTAGCGTCTCCTGTAAACTTCTGAAGGTCGAACAGCTGGTCCGACTCGCTCATATTGAAGTAGATATCTAAACCCAGGTTGGTTAAATCGTTGAGGCTAGCAGCAATAGAAAATACCTGGTCGAAATTCAGCGGTCCGACGTAGTAAGCAGGCGTAAGGGGATCGATAGTATAGCTTGATGCTCTGAGGCTTATATCGTTAGTCCCAGCAAACCTGTAGAGATTTCCTTTAAGTGAGGTAATACTGCTAAGCGTTATCGCGTCTCCGACCTCTACACCCTGAAGCCCGAAACCTTTTAGCTCCAGATCATAGGTAGAGGGCGTATCTTTTTCAGCAAAATCCAAATAAAGCGTGAAGCAGTTGCCTTCGACATCGAGCTGAGGGTCAAGCAATACAGTCTTTTCATCAGGGGCAAACTTAAGGCTAGTCCCGATCGATACGGGGAGGTTTTCGGAATTCATGTAGAACTCGAATTCCGCATCTTCGAAGCCTTTCTCCCTGCTGAACCAGGTAGTGCTGTCGAACTCGCAGCAACCCAGACTGGAATTTGCAACCTTTAAGGTGGAACTCACGTACTGAAGATTGGAGGGAGAATATGTAAAAGGTCCATCTGCACCCCAGATTACAATGTCGTATCCACTACCGTCCTCGACTCCTTCCTGTTCCAGTAAGCTTTCCTCCATACCAAATCTGCTGCTGAACTCCACTTCCAGACCCTGAGAGGTCTTACCGTTTAGCACGATTTCAGACCCGGCTCCATAGCCCGGCCCTGGTCCCAAATCAGTAGGGTACTCTTGGAATTCAACCAAAAAGTTCTCGGTTACGGTAAATCCGGCAAAAGAGGTCGTAGCTGTACTCAACCAGTAATCCAGCCTCTGTGCTTCAGGGGCAAAGACCACGTCTGAACTTAAACCAAGTATCCCGATTCTCGTATCCAGGCCAAAGTTTTGGGTTTTGTACGCGTAACCATTGCCGCCATTAGAGTTCTTGTCGGAAAATCGTGAAACGCTGGTTAAATCAACACCAGAAAAACTATACGTAAGAGAAATGGAGGAACTGAAATCCAGCGTATCGTCAACCCCGTCTCCGGAGTACAGGAAAAGAGAGTTCGACCAATCTCCCGTGAGTATTGGATCTTCTGTTTGTGCGAGTGCGCTCGGCGCACCAACCATTATAAGAGATCCAACCATGAAGAGGGCTATAAAACCGTACAGAACTACTAGACAGTTAGATTTATTTTGTACCGACACCGTCAAATCGCCCCCTTTTGTTCAAATAAAACCAAACCTTGTTAAACTATAAAAAAGAAGATTTGTATCACCATAGACAAGGACAAACGCTCCTATGAAGATGATCTTAACAGATATGTACTCTTTATGTCAACTAGATCTAACTACAACTTAGTTATTAACCGGATTACTGGAGACTCATCTAAGGAAAGCTTTTCTAGGGAAGTAAATGTACGGCACTTCTTATCCTCCTTGATTCGATACCGAACAATTACGGCTGATAACACTCAATGCTCCAAGTTGACCCATAAAATGTAAGAACCTATAGTAAAATTGCGACATCCGGGGTAAAATTATTCTAAACAATCTAAAAGAATAGGAGCCGCCAAAGATTTGTCTTTAGTATCTCTGAATAAGGAACAGGACAAAATGAACCACTCATTCGACCTGAAAATAACTGAATTACATGCTACAACTGCTCTTTTGCTTTTGATGGCCCTTCTGATCGGAGTAACCTTACCGGTAAGCGGGGACGACTGGACTTTTTTTCAGCAGGAAGAAAATACCACTAGAACGAACTTTCTTTCCCGATGGGGGTTAAGAGCTATCCGAGCGCCGGCTGCCTGGAAAATTAGTAGGGGATCGGAAGAAGTCGTAGTGGCCGTAATAGATTCCGGAGTTGACTCTTCTCTCCCCCAGATAGAGAAAAATATGTGGATAAATGAAGACGAAATTCCTCAAGACGGTTTGGACAACGACGATAACGGCTACGTCGACGACGTCCACGGCTGGGATTTCTGGGACGAAGATACCTGTTCGGCAAAAGGCTCTTCCATTAATTACCACGGTACTTTCGTCGCCGGAATAATCGCAGCCAGGCCGGACGAAACTACCGGAACTGCCGGAGTAGCTCCCGGTATAAGTTTAATGGACCTGCGGGTTCTGGACGATCGGGGACAGCTGTACACGACGGACTGGTCCAAACTCGTGGACGCGATAAACTACGCAGTTCACAACGGAGCCGACATCATCAACCTTTCAATTTACTCTACGCTCACCCCGCCCGATTTCGTCCACCACGCAATCAAGCAGGCCGTCAACAAGGGAGTGCTCGTGATCGGAATACCGGGAAATGGTGGCGAAGAGGTGCGATATTTTGGTCAATGGGAAGAGGTACTTACTGTAGGCGCGGTGGACAAAGACGGAACCCCCTGGAACTACTCCAACCACGGGTCGAGCGTCGATTTGGTCGGACCGGGTGTAGATGTACTATCGCTGACATCTAATGGCGAAATGGAAAGACGCTCAGGAACATCCTTCGCGGCTGCTCACGTCGCCGGGGCCGCGGCCCTAGTTTTATCCGTTGAACCCGAACTCTCCGTCGACCGATTGAGGGAAGTGCTTCGCGATTCCGCCAGGGACCTTTTTGAACCGGGTTTTGATTCTAAAACCGGTTACGGACTAGTGAACGTAGAAAAGGCCCTGTCACTGGTAGAATAATAGTTACCTCCCATTTTCCCAGAGGCCAGAAAGAGAAAATTTCAGCGGGAAACGATATTTCATAGATTAGACCCGGCATTCAAGGGCAATACTTACAATTCTAGCATTACTCTGGAGGTGTAAAATGAAAACTAATAACTCACCCACCATCAAGACTTTTCCGGCAGCCATAACAATAATTTTGCTGCTATTGAGCATCGGTTTACCGGTTACCAGAGTGAATGCCATATCAGACGAAGAACCCAAAACCACCACAAACTTTTCCACCAGAATCGGACTTACGTACGGTGAGATCAAAATTTCCTATTCCA
Organism: Candidatus Bipolaricaulota bacterium; assembly: GCA_018334915.1. Lineage (GTDB taxonomy): Bacteria > Bipolaricaulota > Bipolaricaulia > M55B111 > M55B111 > JAGXLP01. The sequence continues at coordinate 271 of JAGXLB010000108.1, read as the reverse complement.
GTGATATGGACGAGCTCCTTTTCGTACATTTCGGGAGCAAAGGGGAAAAAGAACACGAAGCCTCTTTTTCCTCGGAAAAAAGGCTGGGACTGCTAATAGCAGTTGACCGGGAGAGACTCTCTTATTTTGTGGCAGTACTGGAAAAAGGCGAGGTCTGGGATCCATTCAAAGGCGAACTTGACGTATCCGAGTATCGAAAGAGGGCCAGGCTGAGTCAGAAACCCGGCTGGGAAGTACTGGTTATAGAGAAATCGGAAACCCACTTAGCGAC
>JAGXLB010000107.1 GCA_018334915.1 Candidatus Bipolaricaulota bacterium | reverse complement strand
GAAGGGGTCCCCGTTATGGAAGCCGGACTGCTCTTTGTGGTTACTGCTTACATCGCGGTCAACTTTGGAACTGATTTGTTGTACACTTTACTGGATCCAAGGATACGTTACGACAGGGGTGAAAGCTAATGGCGGAAAGTAGTCCTGACCTCGCGCCAAGCCTGTGGGAAAGGGTAAAAAACGGCTTCTCTTACTTATCACGCCTCAGGAGAAAACCGCTCGGTTTTGCGGGGCTAATTATCATAGTATTCTGGATCCTGATTTCGATTCTCGCGCCGTATATTACACCTTACGGGCCAACCGATTTCTCCACTGACAAGTTCGTCGGGCCCTCGCTAAAACATCCGTTTGGCACGGATCGCTGGGGACGGGACGTCTTTACAAGAGTTGTAGTCGGGAGTCGAACGGCTTTCTCCCTTGCCCTTTCGGCCACATTTCTGGGCCTGATTGGGGGTACTGCTTTAGGATTATCCTCGGCTTATTTTGGGGGGTGGGTCGAAGAATTACTCGGAAGGTTTATGGATGTTCTTATGTCTTTTCCCGCATTACTTATCGCGATGTTCGTACTGGGGGTTCTGGGACCGGGGACGATCAACGTGATAATAGTAATTGGTATCGCTCACGCACCGAGGATAGGAAGGGTTGCACGGTCGGCAACTCTTCAGGTAAAGAACCAGGAGTTCGTCGAGGCGGCCCGGGTACGAGGGGAATCCGATCTCTATATCATGGGAGCCGAGATACTTCCCAATATTCTGGATACTCTTGGAGTAGAGGCGGCGATTAGGTTCGCTTATTCGATATTTTTGAGTGCCTCCCTGGGCTTTCTTGGGCTTGGAGTTCAACCACCGTCACCGGACTGGGGGCTTATGATTAGTGAATCCCGAAGTTATCTTCAGGTTGCACCCTGGCTTGCCATCTTTCCCGCGCTGGCCATTGCTTCCATGGTCCTGGGCGCTAATTTCTTTGCCGAAGGACTGGAAGAGGTTACCGGAGGTGAACGATAATGACGGAACCGGTGCTCAGGATCGAGGATTTAGAGGTAATCTATAGGACGGACCGGGCGGACGTTAGAGCAATCAACAAGGTATCCATGGAAGTTGCTCCGGGAGAAGTTCGAGGAGTGGTTGGTGAATCCGGTTGTGGCAAGAGCACTCTGGCATTTGCAATCATGAAATATCTGGATAGGAACGGAGAAATAACTAACGGTCGGATCTTGTTCAACGGGGAAGACCTCAAAGATAAGTCCAATTCGGAAATGGAAGATATCTGGGGGAAGCATATGGGGATGATTTACCAGGACCCCACTGCTTCTTTGAATCCTTCTATACCTGTTGGAGAGCAGATTACGGAGGTAGCCACAGCTCACGGATTAGCTTCTCGGAAGGAAGCCATGGAGGAGACGGTCGATCTCCTGGAGCGTGTTCACATCCGCGATCCGGAAGGAATAATAAATCGATATTCACATGAGCTCTCAGGGGGAATGCGGCAGCGGATAGGAATTGCCGCCGGTTTGATGGGTAAACCTGAGCTATTAATCCTGGATGAGCCAACGACGAACTTAGACGTGACTACTGAAGCCAGGATACTGGATATAATTGAAGAACTGAAGGACGAACTCAATTCTGCTTTTCTATACATTACCCATGATTTGGGTGTAATAGCCCGAATTGGTGACGGGATAGAGGTGATGTATGCTGGACAGATAGTTGAAGCATCGGAGATAGCTAAATTGTTTGAGGAACAGTTTCATCCCTACACTAAACTTCTCATGAGGTCCCTGCCCGATCCGGAGGGGAAAAAGGGGTCCCTGGAGGATATTCCCGGATCCATGGTTGACTTAACTGATCTCCCCGATGGTTGTAAGTTTAACACTAGATGTCCTTTCCGGAAAGACCAGTGTTTCGAAGCGGAACCACCTCTAGAAGCGAAAGAAGGAAAGCACAGGGCCAAGTGCTTCTTCGCTCCGATTGAGGGAGCGGAGGAGACTGAATCGGAAGAGGACGAAGGCCGGCACCTCTGGGAGGGACCCCCAAAACTTCAGGAGGATGGTGCGATACTGGAAGTCCGAGGACTAAAGAAGTACTTTGGAAGTGGGGGAAGCTGGTTACCTGGAAGCAATGAGCCTCCGGTTAGGGCCGTGGACGGCGTAGACCTCACTCTGGAGCGGGGAGAAACGGTAGGTGTCGTTGGGGAGTCAGGTTGCGGAAAGACCACTCTTGCCCGGACCATAATTGGACTGACCGAGGCTACGGAAGGTGCAATTAACTTTACCGGGAAAGACGTCACGACGGGTGTATCCCGGCGGTCCAAAGAGACGTTGAAAAGAATACAGATCGTTTTTCAGGACCCAAGGTCGACGTTAAACCCGAAACGAACTGTCGGACAGGCAATAGCTCGGCCGTTAATTATGCACGGGGACTTTCCCAGGAACGAAATACCCCAGACTACTGCCGATCTGTTGTCCGCCGTTGGACTCGATCCCAAACTTGCAGAAAGGTATCCCAATCAGCTTTCGGGGGGGCAGAAACAGCGAGTCGCAACTGCCAGGGCGTTTGCCACAAATCCGGCACTGGTACTGCACGACGAGCCTACTTCAAGCCTCGATGTATCCGTCCAGGCTACAATATTAAATCTACTGCTCGACCTTCAGGAGGATTCGGAAACGAGCTATCTTTTTATCTCTCATGATCTCAGCGTAGTGCGCCACATTAGCGACTATATAGCAGTTATGTACCTCGGTAACGTGGTCGAATTTGGAACGGCGGAAGATATATTTTCCCCTCCGTATCACCCGTATACGGAAGCGTTACTTTCGGCAATTCCTGTACCGGATCCGGGTCTTCAGAGGAAACGAATCAGACTGACGGGATCAGTGCCTTCAGCCGTTAATCCGCCGAATGGCTGTGTATTCCATACCAGGTGTCCGAGGAAGGTTGGTGGGGAGTGCGAAAGAGAACCTATTCCGGAGAGGGAGAGCGAGAACCATTTGATTAAGTGTGTTATTCCGAAAGAAGAGTTGAAGAAGGCAGAACCGGTGTTGTCCTGAATTTACCAGGGAGGTGGTCTGCGGGTTAAGTACTTTTAACCATGTACGAGTTTTGAAACCCAACATCCCAACTTTATAGGGAGGTAACATGAGTAAAGATAAAAAAATATCGAGAAGAGACTTTATAAAAGGTGCTGCAATTACTGGTGCTGCGGTTTCAGTCCCCGGATTGTGGTCATTTTCCAGCATTGGTCAATCCAGCAAAAATGTCGTTAAAGTAGGAGTTAGACCTCCAAAGCAAATTAATCCGGGTACTCTCGGGGACTCTCCCGGTCAGGTCATGGCCAGCGTTTACTCCGATTACCTGTTCAGGTTAAGGGGGGAAGAGAGCGAGCGGACTCGTTCCCTGGTGGAGGATTATAGCTTCAACGAGGATAGGAGCGAATGGTCTTTCAAGTTACGGGAGGGCGTGAAGTTCCACCACGGAACGGAGCTTACCTCCAGGGATTTAAAGTATACCGTGAGAAGGATAATGGATCCCGACGTCGGTTCCCCGGCAAAGACGCTCTTCACAAACGTGGAGGAGGTCGAAGAGGTTGACCGCTACACCACTAAGTTTTATCTTGCGGATACGGACCCGGACTTCGGTCTAAATTTCTACGATTACAACACCTCGATCGTGGCCCACGATTTCGACTACGAAAAGTACGGAGAACAGAGGCCGTCAGGCACGGGCGCATTTAAAATAAAGGATTATAAGCCCGGAGAGAGGATGGTTCTTGAAAAGAACCCGGACTACTTCCTTTCGGACGTGCCTTACGTGGACGAACTTCACTTCGTTATCCTTCCTGAAGAGGCCACAAGACGGTTGAGGCTACAGTCAGGTGACCTGGACATCTTGACCAATGTAGAGCTGAACACTTTTAACCAGTTAGTCAATAAAAATAATATAGATGGGGATTATGCCATCGGTGGAGCATTCGCCCCGATTACCATGAGGACGGACAGGCCCCCATTTAATGACAATAATGTCCGGTTGGCGATGAAATACGCGACGGATCGAAGATTCCTGCTCGACTCCGTCCTTTCTGGCTTTGGCGATCTGGGTCATGATACCCCAATTGCTCCGACCTACGAATGGTACACTGATCTCGGACTGCGGGAACAGAATATTGAAAAAGCAAGATCGCTTCTAGCTCAAGCGGGACATGGAAGTGGATTGGACGTAAAATTATATTATCCTTCTAACGTTTTTCCATGTCCCGACACCGCCTTGAACGTCAAACAATTGGTGGAGCCTGCCGGGATAAATCTAAAACTTGAGGGGTCCACCTCGGACGTTTATTACTCAAAATACTGGACCCAAACTAATTTAAAAGTCGCCCAGTGGATCCACAGGGAGAACGTTTTAGGTGTGGTGAAGCAGGGCTTCAGAACGGGTGCTGCGTTTAATGCTGGACATTACAGTAACTCGGAACTGGATGAGGAAATCGAAAAGGCATCAACCACGGTTGAGCCTGAAGCCAGGCAAAAACACTTCACGAAAATCCAGAAAATTTTAAGGGAAGAAGGACCATCCGTTATACCTTTCCATCAAGGAATTTACGGGGCTACACGGAAGAATATAAAAGATTATAAAGAAGTCAGAAACGGAACGCACGAGTTGAGGTTTGTCAAAAAGACCTGAATGAAGGCGATGATTGGAGGGGGCGAATACCTGTTTGCCCCCTCTTTTTTTAACTGGAGGGTATTTTATTGGACGATTTTGGTAAAGTAGTAGAAATCAACCTGAGTGATGAAGAGATTGAAACAAGCCTTCCGGACGTTCAGGTGGTTAAAGATTTTCTCGGAGGACGGGGGTTCAACGCCCATTATTTGTTACGACATCTAAGCGAAGGAACAGACCCCCTTGGTCCCGGAAACTTAATAGTATTCTCACCCGGATTGCTTACGGGTAGCGATGTGTATTCCTCTTCCAGACTACACGTGGGCTCCCTTTCCCCGTTAACTGGTTTCATAGGTAGTTCTAACGTGGGAGGATATCTCGGGGTACACCTGAAACAAAATGGAATCTTTTCTCTCATCCTTCGGGGTAAGGCAGATAAGCCGGTATATATCTGGATCGATCAGGGAGAGGTCGAACTTAGAGACGCCAGGGACATCTGGGGCAGCGAAACGGATGAGGCGAGAAAAGCCATAAGAGGGAATACTGAAGAGGAAGTAAGCGTTGGGGCAATAGGTCCGGGAGGAGAGAACCTTGCCTCTATGGCCTGTATTATGTTTGATGACGGCCATGCCGCAGGGAGGACGGGTATGGGTGCGGTAATGGGATCGAAAAGGATTAAAGCAATTGGAGCGACGCCAGGAGACAGCAGGATTGGCAAGGAGATCCAGGGAGACGATACCCTGCGGAAGTACCTGAACGAAATTCAATCTCACCCTGACTACGAGGAGTGGGCGCAGTACGACAATTCCACTTCGGTTAAATGGGTTGACGAACTCGGAGCCAGTTCTGTCAGGAATTATAGAAAGGTCCAAAGTGAAGAAGTTGAAGATGCTGATGGCAGGAGTTTCAAGGATCTCCCTCGAACTCCTTCCAGCTGCTTCAGGTGCCCAGTGCACTGTAAGGCACAACTGGAGTTAACCCGGGGTCCAAACGAAGGGGAAGAAGTAGAACGGCCCTGTTTCGAACCACTGGTTGCGCTCGGCCCAAAGTGTGGCAACTCCGATTCTCTCGAATCAATTAGACTTCACAATAAATGCAACGATTTAGGGCTCGATTCCGTTGAAGTCGGGAGTTTGATTGCCTTTGCCATGGACCTCTATGATAGGGAAATTATATCGGAGGAGGAAGCCGGTGGCCTGAACCTAGATTGGGGAAATGCGAAGGCGATGAACGATTTAATCGCTAATATTGCCAATAGAGATGGATGGTTGGGGAAAACGTTGAGTAAAGGATTAAAGGTCGCCGCCGAGGAGATAGGTCGGGGTGCCGAGGAGTGGACCTATCACGTCAAGGGGCTGGCCATGACTGCAATGGATCCCAGAGGATTCAAGGGGACCGCGCTGGGATACGCCATAGGCAACAGGGGTAGTGATTTTACAAGCATATACGCGAGACCCGAGTACAGCTTCCCCCCCGAACTTGCCGAAGAGTTATTTGAAACCGAAAAGGCTGCCGATCGGCTTGCCGAAGAAGGTAAGCCCAAACTCGTGAAACGAGCGGCCATAGTAAGTGCTATTACAGACTCCCTTGGTATCTGCAAGGTTCCTATGCTTTCCCTTGTTGAGGATTACGATCTTTCGGTTACGGCCGAACTTGCTTCCAGGGTACTCGGCGAGGAGATCCGCCCGGAAAACCTACTGGCAATAGGAGAGAGGATCGTCACCGGAGAACGGCTATTTAACGTTAGGATGGGATTAACGAGAAGAGACGACGAATTACCGAAGAAATTCACCTCCGAACCCATAGAAGAAGGGCCCGTCGAGGGAGCGGTGGTAGATCTGAAAAGTATGCTTGTTGAGTTCTACTCGCGGATGGGATGGGATAGCGAGGGAATTCCAGAAGAGAAAAAATTGAAGGATCTGGGGTTACCGGAACTAATCTAGAACCTGGATATACCTATAATTTTAGTGTTCTGCTATTAGAGATAGTTTTTTCTGAAAAAACTATTGTATGGTGATTACGTTATGAAAGTTAGCTTGAATGGCGAATTAATAATAAGTGACCTCGTTGCCGTTGCCTGCAATGGGGCTGAAGCGAAGCTTGGCCACCAGGTACGGAATAGGGTGAAGGAGGGAAGGGACACCCTGGAAAAATTAATGGACCGGACTGACAGACCTATCTATGGAGTTAATACGGGGTTTGGCGATCTGGTTAGTGAGGAAATTCCAGAGGAGAGAAGGTATAAGCTTCAAAATAATTTGATCAAGAGTCACTCAGCAGGGGTTGGTGATCCCCTCAGTAAGGAAACTGTCAGGGCTATCATCGCTTTGAGGGTTAATTCCCTGGGGTTGGGAAATTCGGGAATAAGGCCGGTAGTGCTGGAGCGGTTGGTGGAATTGCTTAACGAGGGGGTTACGCCCTACGTACCAGCTAAAGGGTCTCTCGGTGCAAGTGGTGATCTGATACCGCTAGCTCATATAGCTTCCGTATTGATAGGTGAAGGTAAAGCCTACTTCGAGGGGGAATTGTTACCGGGCGGAAAAGCACTCCACCGGTCCGGACTTGACCGTATAGAGTTAAGAGAGAAAGAAGGATTGGCCCTGATAAATGGAACTCAAGCAATGTCGGCGATTATGTCTCTCGGTATTTCGCAAGTTCGGAAACTGGTACAATACGCTGATATTATCGGCGGTCTAACGACGTTTATACTTGGCGGTAATTTCGCCCAATACGATTCGCGAATTTACGACCTCCGGCCTTACGAGGGTCAATCTAGAGTGGCAGAAAACCTAAGAACCCTGACGGATTACGATCCTGAAGGTTACTGTCCAGTAAACGTTCAGGATCCTTATTCAATTAGGTGCATACCTCAGGTTCACGGAAGCGTACGAATGACACTGAGCCACGTTAGTGAAGTGGTCAGGACGGAAATAAACTCAGTGACGGATAACCCCTTAATTTTCAATAATCCTAAGGCAGTAGTTTCGGGGGGAAACTTTCACGGGGAACCACTTGCTCTGGGCGCTGATTACATGAATATTGGGTTATCGGAGCTTGCCAGTATATCTGAAAGAAGGGTTAATCGGTTGTTGCATCCGGCCCTTAATGGAGATCTTCCGGCTTATCTTGCGGAGGATCCGGGCACCAATTCAGGGTTTATGATGGCTCAGTATACGAGCGCATCCCTGGTGTCCGAAAACAAGAACCTCGCTTCTCCGGCCTCTGTCGATTCCATACCCGTTTCGGGGGATCAGGAAGATCACGTATCCATGGGTATGCACGGGGCGCAAAACCTCAATGCCATAATCAAAAACGTAAGGAAAGCTTTATCAGTAGAGATGATAAGTGCCTGCCAGGCTCAGGAGTTTGCCGACCTTGACCTGACAGAGCCGTTAGGGGAATTTTACCGCCTCGTCCGAGAAGATATACCTCCGACCTCCGAAGACAGGGAACTATCCTCGTTGATAAGTAAAGGTACTGAAATTTTAAAGACGGGAAAGTTTCTTGACAAAGCTTCGGAGAAATACGGGCTAAATTAATAAAATAAGAAGTTGATTCGGGAAAGATTACGTTGCGCTACCGGTAACCGTTTTATTGAAACAGTTAAGTGAGCCGATTTCACAAGGCACGGTTCTAAAGATAGTGGTACCGATTTTATAGGTTTAGAGGAAAATTTGGAATACAGGATCCTATAGCGGGAAGTTGGTGGAAGTGATAAAACTTGTCCGAACCCACCTCGTACGATAAGAAAGAAGAAATTGCCAGCTACATCATTCATGGATTCGGAACGCTGGCGAGCATTGCTGGATTAATTGTACTGCTG
>JAGXLB010000106.1 GCA_018334915.1 Candidatus Bipolaricaulota bacterium | reverse complement strand
CGAGCACTTTGATTCCGGAAATACCTTCCGCCTCTCCGTCTTTGTACGCCTGGGCCCCAACAACATTGTCAAAAAGACTCAGATGCACGCTTCCCTTATCTGGATCCATTACCCGCTCAAAGGAATATTTGAAGTCCGCAGCGGTAACTTCCGTTCCGTTATGAAACTTAACTCCCTCTCTCAGTTTGAAAGTATAAGTCTTGTTGTCCTCGCCAACTGTCCAGCTTTTGGCAATTGCCGGTTCTACCACTAACTCAGTGGTGTCAAATTTTACCAGGCCTTCATGAACCTGAAGCCCTACTCCGATACCTCCGGCGTTACTGATTGGTAACTTGAGTGGGTCCAGACTTACTGCTTCACCGTAAGGGTTGGCCGTAACAAACGTCCCGCCATAGCGGGGTTCTTCCTCGGCAAAAACTGAAATAGTGCTAAAGATTAATAGAAAAACTATAAAACCTACGAGTAAAGAAACACCCACTTTTCCTTTAAATTTACTCATAGAGAAAACCCCCCTAATGAGTTAGTTTTAATTTTGAAAACTAAAGAGACAAATATTGAGTCTAAATCACCCCCAGTTTGTTCAATTAATTTTGAAATTCGGGTTGCGACCGTGTGATTACAAAAGAAAAACCCGTCAAAGCAGTCGGATCTTAAAAAAACACTAAGACTCCTTAAAATCCCCTTCCAGCGAACCACCCATCAGCCTCCAAGCTCTGTTTGGTTGGCCTCTCAGAGAATATAATCTCTAGAATGAGAAAAAGCACAAAAAATTCATCTACCAAATGTGTTTCCACAATAGCCCTATTCATGTACGATACACCAACCTAGATTGTAGCAAGGTCAATCTCCGAAACTCAGAAACTCAACTTCAGTTACAGCAGTACAACCTAATTGCTAAGTGCACTTCGGGTTTATGAAAAGATCACAGATCAAATTTCTTGCCCCAACGTAGTTGATATTATTATCAAAAATAATCTCTGTCAAATTAGACACGCAGAACAAAGGCTAGAAATTCAAGGAATGCAACAGGAAGAAAGAAATAAAAAATAAGCAAAAATCCTGGATTTCGTCAAATAGATACTAGGTGAGGACTCGACCTGCTGTTAAAATTCGAGAGGGGAATTTCAGCCAAATTTTTGAGCGGCTAAAAGGAGTTGGACAAGGTTCGGTTCTTACGAGTCCCCGGCAGGATTGTCAAACCTTCTCTCTGGAATGGGCGTCAAAAAATCAGAATAACCAAAGATTCCGGTAGCTGAAAATACGGCGCTATCCCTAGGAGCTAGAGAGTTTTCAAATAGAGATATAAGCTTTACTCCTCACAAACTGCCTGATTCACCGTATGTTCCGGAATATCTCCTCGTAAGACGGTGATAATTCCTTCGGCAGCGCCGGTAGACATTCGCCTTCGGGCTTCCTCCGTGAGCCAGGCTGTATGGGGAGTGACTATGACGTTATTCAAATCAAATAACGGGTGGTCATCGGCAGGAGGTTCCTCCTTAAATACATCAATAGCGGCACCTCTTATTTCTCCCTCCTTCAACGCATCAACCAGGGCGTCCTCATCGACGATACCGCCCCGGGCCACGTTTATAAGGAAAGCGCTCTCCTTCATCTTGTGCAATTCCTCCTGGCCAATTAGCCCCTCGGTTCCTTCGGTCAGCGGACAATGCACTGTAATGAAATCACTGACCTCAAATATCTTCTCCAGATCTTCAGCATACTCTATTTCATCAGGAAATTCAGAGGCCCCCAGATAAGGATCGCACCCCACGACTTCCATGCCACAAGCGCGGCCTAGTCTCCTGCCCACTTCCAATCCAATTCTCCCCAATCCAATTACTCCCAGAGTCTTTCCTTTCATCTCTACACCAATGTACTGATCTCTCGTTTCGTAGTCCCCATTTCGGGTCGCCCTGTCGGCCTCTAAAATCCGCTTGGAGAGGTTGGACATCAAGCCAAAAGTATGCTCGACCACTGCTTCTGTATTTGCATTAGGGGTGTTTAGGACGTAAATTCCTTCTTCGGTGGCCATGTCGATATCCACGTTCTCACACCCTACACCGTGAATCGAAACTACCTGTAACCTATCTCCCTCCCGAAGAACCTCAGCTGTCACCCTAGCACCTGTCGGGCGTGCAAGGATAGCATCAACACTACCAATTTCTTCAAGAAGTACTTCCGGGTCGTCCTCGTAGATTTCCACAACTTCATAGCCTTCATCTTTGAGTAGTTCTACACCCTCCTTTGCCACCGGTGATTCAACTATAACCTTCATCATGGTTTCCACCTCTTAGTATAACAAATGATTATGGAAAACTTGCCCCCTTTACATCAGCAAGAAGCGGGGATATCATATCACAACCGCTCACCTCGGAATCTCAAAAGGGGGTTAAGGAAGTGATTATCGAAAAAACTCCAGCTAGTCCCCCCCCTATAGGCTCGAGGTGCCATCAAGTTAAACAGTGTGACTAAGTAGAGATCAGAGCGTTAAAAAAACCTAACCCTCAAACACTTCAGGATTGACAATGTATTCTGGCTGATCACCGTTCAATACGTCGATAATACCCTGGGCAGAATCTACGGCCATCTTAATACGTGTTTCCTTGGTTAGCCAGGCTGTATGCGGGGTCACGACTACGTTGTCCATCTCAAACAAGGGGTTATCGTCCGCCGGTGGCTCCTCTTCATAGACATCCAGGGCAGCACCGGCCAGTTCCCCCTGATCCAAAGCTTCAATAAGCGCTTTTTCGTCGATAATCGGACCTCTGGCTACGTTAATTAGATAAGCATCGTCCTTCATCATGCGGAATTCTTCTTTCCCCACCATACCCTCGGTTTGAGGGATTAAAGGACAGTGAAGAGAGATAACATCACACTCCTTGATAAATCCCTCCCAATTGTTGGTTAAGGTCATCTCCGATGGTACCGTATGACTGGGTTCGCCGGGATGATAGGTAAGAACTTCCATGTCAAAAGCCTTGGCCATTTTCGTGCCTACTCTGGAGCCGATTCCACCCGGTCCCACAATACCCAATTTCTTTCCCTCCAGGTTAACACCAACGAACTGATCCCTGTCTTCGTACCCTCCCGCCCGAGTAACCTTGTCCGTTTTCACTATATGTTTGGTGAGAGCGATGATTAGACCTATGGTATGCTCGGCGACCGCCTCAGCGTTTGCTTCAGGGGTCGATATCACGGCAATGCCCAATTCAGTGGCTTTGTCCACGTCAATATTGTCCACTCCCGCTCCATGAACACCAACAACTTTCAACCCATCGGTTTTCCCTTCCAGGGTGTCGCTGTAGAGGGTAATTTTGGTTAATCGGGTTAAGATCGCGTCGTAGTCGGAAAGTTGCTCCAGTACCTTTTCCTTGGGTTCGTCGAAAAGCGTGACTACCTCTAACCCGGCGTCCTTCAGTAAATTTACCCCTTCCTCTACTATATAAGATGGAATCATTACTTTATAACTCAAATGTATCACTCCTTCTCAAAAAATTTACTTGTATTTTTTTAAACCAACCAGCAAACCAAGTAAGTTTCATGAACTTTCTATTCGAAAAGAACAGTTAGGGACTAAAGTTCGGGATTAAGAAGGACATCGACACAAACTGCCCCTTTGCCCTCGGGCCTAACGATCAGGGGATTGATTTCAAATTCCTTAATTCTGTCCCGCTCCTCCGATACAAGCTTCGACACCTTCACCAATACGTCAACCAAAGCTGACTTGTCGTAGGATTCGTCTCCCCTAAATCCACTTATTAAATTGGACGCCTTAGTCTCCTCAATCATCCTTTCGGCTTCCACGGTGGTGACCGGGGCCTGGCGCATGGAAGTATCTTTAAAGAGTTCGACGTATATGCCTCCCAGACCGAAGACAATCACCGGCCCAAATGTTCCGTCCTTGAAAGAACCTACATTGACTTCAAGGCCTGAAGGCACCATCTCCTCAACTAAAATATCCACCCGACTTGCATCAGGCACCTGAGACTCTAGATTGGATCTAATCCTTTCATGAGCTGCAAATAGCTCTTCCTGATCTTCAACTCCGACTTCAATCAAGTCCATATCGGATTTGTGTTTAATCTCCGAGGAAACAGCTTTTAGTACAACGGGAAAGCCGATCTCAGCAGCGACTTTTGCGGCCTTATCCTTGGATCCGACCAGGCCACCGCGGGGGACATTTACCCCGATATCTTTGAGAACTTGCTTACCAAAGTACTCAGTATAACCTCCCTCGCTATCGGGCCAGCTTATGGACCCGGCGAACTCACCTACCTGAGGTGCTTTTTCCTCCGGTTGGCTTCGCTGGCTCAAAAATCCCTCAAACTTTACCAGTTTTCCAAGAGCGTCGAACCCACGTGCCATGTCATCAAAAACTGGTATACCCGATTCATCGATTTTCCTGTTTGCTTCCTGGGCACCCGCAATCCATACCGAAAAGACAGGTTTTTCACTTGATTGAGAGGCTTCTATGATGCCCTCTGCCAACTCCCCTCCTTTCTTTTCCTGCAGACCCATAAGGACGGTCAGAAAATCGATATTGGGATCTTCCAAAATAATCTCGATGCTCTTATTCAATAGGGATGGTTCGTTTAATAGCTGGGCGGTAACGTCAATTGGGTTGAGTGCCGAACCAAACTGAGGTAGAACGTCCTTCAGCCAGTTCTGAGTCTTGTTGCTTAACTGGGGCACCTCAATTCCGATTTCTTCGCACTTGTCCGTAGCCCAGATTCCAGCTCCTCCCGAAAAAGTGAGAATGGCCGTGGAGTTACCCTGGGGCGAGAATCCCTTCGAGGAGAGATAGAGCAGATCCAGTAGCTGCTGTATGTCATCCGCTCGTATGACTCCCTGTTGATCGAAAATGCTATCGTAGACTTCGTCCGAGCCGACCATCTTTCCTGTGTGAGATTGAGCTGCCTGCGCAGCACGCTGCGTTTTCCCCACTTTTGTCACGATAACCGGCTTTTCATTAGCTGTGGCTTTTTCTACGGCTTTAATGAACTTTTCGCCGTCTTTGACACCTTCCAGATACCCGCCAATGGCTTTGGTTTCCTGGTCTTCGGCCAGAAAATTCAAAAAGTCCGAAAATTCAAGATCACTTTCGTTTCCTACGCTGACCCAGTGGTTAAATCCCAAACCCTGATTTTGAGCCATGCTGTAAATGCACGCCCCCAGAGCACCGCTCTGCGAAATAAGGCCGGCATGACCGTAGGGGAGTTCCTGATATCGCTCCAGGGAAGTGGCAAAGGTCGCGGCTAGGTCTCTTTGAGCTGAAATAACCCCCAGCGTATTCGGCCCGCAGACTCGGATACCCTCCTCCTCGGCAACTTGACCAATTTCTTCCTGTTGCTTGCGTCCCTCATCGCTGCTCTCCGCAAAACCGGAGCTAAATATTACCACCGAATTTACTCCCTTCTCTACGCATTGATCCAGAACGTCCCGCACCAGCTTTGCGGGTACGGCGATAATTGCCAGATCGACTTCACCATTTATTTCGGTGACGTCCGAATAGCACTTCAGATTTTCAATTTGTTCGTACTTGGGGTTGACCGGGTATATATCGCCGTCGTAATCGTACTTGATCAGGTAATTTAAGGGGCGTCCACCTATTTTAGTCTTTTTTTTCGATGCTCCGATAATGGCCACGGAATCAGCATCCAACACACTTGAAACGTCCTTAAAATCCGCTGACATGTTAATATCCTCCATGGAATTGTCGACGGGACAAATTAAGAAATCCCTTAGGAATAGGCCTGAGCCAATTTCCTGTACTCTTCGAGGTTTTCCCTGGCCGTCTGGGCAATTTCTTTGATGGCTTCGTCATCCAGGTGTTTAAATCTCCCCTGAGGCCCTAAGTATTCCTTCATGGGAGTTAGCTCTTTTCCATCCTCGGCAAGACGCTTGCTCTGACCGGTTAGGGAAAATTTACCTTCGTCCCACTCCGCCAGGATACAAGCCCCCGAGGTGACGGCTTTCTTTCCAATCTCAATTGACCTCTCCGGGGGAAATTTCCATCCGGTGGGACAGGGAGCGTACACGTGAATGTACCTCGTACCAGTCCTGTCTTTCGCTTCTTTAACTTTGTCCAGAAAATCAGTGGGATACGAAACAGAGGCAGTTGCGGCGTAGGGAAGATCGTGGGCCATCATCACTTTCAACATATCTTTTCTCGGCCGCTCTTTCCCCTTGGGTCTCTCCTTTCCAACCGGCGTTGTGGTAGTCCAGGTACCCGGTGGGGTAGCGGAGGACCGCTGGATTCCGGTATTCATATAGGCCTCATTGTCATAGCAAACGTAAAGGATGTCATCACCACGCTCTGCCGCTCCGGAAAGACCCTGCAAGCCGATATCCGCTGTCCCTCCATCCCCGGCTATGGCCATTACAGTTACATCGGTCTTTCCCAGAGCTTTCAGACCCGCGGACATACCGACGCTGGTGGCCGCCGTAGCGGGGAAAGCAGTGTTGATTCTGGAAATGTTCACCGAACAGGTCGCCCCGACACAGCTGGGAGTGGTGGTTAGTACCGTTTTTTCTCCAAGCTCCTTTAGCACCAGGCGCAGAGCAAGCTCTCCTGCACAACCGGGACAAGCAGCTCCACTGTCCATGTAATCTGTTTCAGTGACTTCATCTATCTTCATATTATCCCCTTCCCATCGGAAAATCGGTAGCCAACAAACTCTATCCTGCCTTCGGATTCACCCGTCTCGGCCATCGTAAACAGTTTTTCGTATACATTCTCAATATTTTCCATGGTAATGTCTCTACCTCCAAGACCAGCAATAAAATTCATTGATGGCACGTTATTAGTACCTTGAAGCGCGGACCTGACCTCCGAGAACACTGCTCCCTCGTAGCCAAAGGATATGTCCTTTTCCAACACACCCACCGCTCCGGTACCTTTCAATATATCGGCCAATTGCTCGTAGGGAAAAGGTCTCAGCGTACGTAATTTGACCAAACCCACTTCCCTGCCCTGGTCGTTAAGCTTATCAACGACATCCCTAACAGTACCTGTCACCGATCCCAGAGTAACAAGGGTCACGTCAGGATTTTCGGGGCCGTATTCTTCTACCATTCCCACGTAATCCCGGCCAAATTGGTCGGCGTAATCCTCCGTGATATCTCCTATAGCTCCCTTGGCTGTTTCGGTGCCAAGCTGCTGTTTTACCCGATACTCCGTGTTGTATCCGGAGGGGGCATACCCCAAAGTCTTGGGGTCCTCGACGTTCAAAATTTCGTCCGGTTCGTACTCGGGGATAAATGACTGGACTTCATCCTTGTCCGGAACAACTACTTTCTCGTAGGCGTGGGAAATTATGTACCCGTCGTAGCAAACCATGGTAGGTGTCAATATATCTTCCTGTTCTGAAAGCCTATAGGCTTGAACTATAGTGTCCAGGGCTTCCTGAGCCGATTCCACGTAAAACTGCAGCCAACCAGTGTCCCTCTGAGCGATAGTATCTCTTTCATCGTTCAGGATCCCCCAGGGAGGAGCCAGAGTTCTATTAGCCACAGCCATAACTATAGGAAGGCGTTGCCCGCTCGCGAAATGCAGCATCTCGTGCATTAGAGCTAGTCCCTGAGATGAAGTTGCCGTAAAAGCTCTGGCGCCAACCGCTTCAGCGCCAATGCAGGCGGACATTGCGGAGTACTCAGATTCTACTTCTATATACTCGGATTTCATCTCCCCATCGGCAATGAATTCGGAAATCTTTTCCACTGCTGGGGATTGAGGAGTAATTGGGTAAGCCGCGATTACTCCCGGCTCTACCAATGATACTCCGGTCGCTACCGCGGTATTTCCGCTAACGAAAACTTCTTTACTCATCATCAACCCCTCTTATTTTGTTCATTTCAATGGCGTCCGTAGGACAAACGTCTGCGCATATTCCACACCCTTTACATTCCTGTAGGTCTATTGAAATTGCCTGATCGTCTGACGTTCTTTCGATTACTCCATGAGGACAATAAACCCAACACTGTAAGCAGTTTATGCATTTATCCTCATCCAGTACGGGTTTAAACGTCTTCCAGCCCGATACGTCAGTCAGCTTGAAGCTACCCGCTTTACCGGACGGTGTTTTTGTCAAATCAGAAAGCTTTTCTGGTTTCTCCTTAGTTTTCACCGTTATCTACCTCCAGCTCGTCGTAAGTTAATTTGGCAAGTTTACGGTTCTTCTCACCTAGTTCTCCCGAAAACGTATCCCCGATAGCCTTCATAGCGGAATCAAATGAAACCAGCGGGCTTACCTTGGCAAATGCTCCAACAATTGCCGTATTTACAATCGGGCTCCCCAGTACCTCCAGTGCTAGCGAGGTTGCATCGACCGTATAGATATCAAATTTATCGGAAAAAGAAAAATCGCCCGGTTGTTTATCGGTATTCACAAGAACGAACCCCTGTTCGTCCAGTCCATCAGTAACGTCCACCGCTTCCACCAACGTATCGTCAAGAACAATCACTGCACTTGGCTTATAAATTTGGGTTCTGACTCTAACTGGTTTGTCATCAATTCTAGTGAAGGCAACCATCGGCGCACCACGCCTTTCGGTGCCGAAAGAGGGAAAGGATTGAGCATACTTACCTTCGTAAACCGAAGCACCCCTTCCGATAATTCTGGCCCCGGTAACAGCTCCTTGTCCCCCTCTTCCATGCCATCTTAGCTCGAACATTTTATCACCTTTTATTTATCTAAAGTTCTGTG
>JAGXLB010000012.1:20363-31650 GCA_018334915.1 Candidatus Bipolaricaulota bacterium | reverse complement strand
AGCTCTTCTCCTAGCTGGAGGAAGTCCCCCAGCTTGTCGGCAAATACCGTTGGCATTTCCTCTCTTCTGGTCTTTAACCACTTTATCGCTCCATCGCACAATACGTCTGACTTGGGACAGGTGAGGTTGAGTTTAGAAAGCAGGTTCCTTATCTTGGCCTTGACCTTGGCTCGTTCTCTTACCAGAAAAATCCTATGCCTGAGAAGTTCCCTAAGTTCTCTTATTTCCAAAGGAGCCAAGTACGCCTTAGGGATAAGGTCGGCTTGCTTCAGGTGGGCCAGCATATGACTAACTATCTTGTCGGTCTTGATCTTGGCCTCCCCGATCGCCTTGGTCTTCTTGGGATGAGCCATGGTTACCTCGAAGTCTTTCCGTTGTAGGGCTTCATATAACCAGTACCAGTTCCTGGTTGCCTCAAATACTACCTCCGGTTTACCGAACTTACGTAAATAGCTCAAAATAGGTTGGGCTGAACTCTTCAAATTTTCCTCGCCGAGGATTTGACCATCGGCGTACATTACGGTAATATAGGACCGGTCTTTGTGTAGATCCAATCCTGCTACTTTGGAATTCATTGGGGTTCCCTCCTATCGTTGGGTTCAAGCTTATCGTACCAGGTGAGAGAGCCCTTTTATACAATCATAATAAAAGTCGAACACTTCCTCAGCCATTCAATAAGTCTGGGCATCTCTCTTTTTTGACCTCTCGTTTATGGGAAAATCAATTGGCTTAATTACCGTAGAACCTTCCTCTTCCCTTTCAAACCTGACCAACAACTGTTCGTCTTGTGAGCTGGAAAGAGAAGCAAGAAGAAATTGCAAAGGCCTATGGCAAGCCTACTGTGAGCGACCGCCGCTCTTTTCCGCGACGGAAATTGAGGAGAAAATGAATGAGTACCTCGGTGAGGTGGTTACCGTCCGGTATCATGTGATTGGGACCTACGATTCCGGCGACATAATATTCCTTAATTCCAGCAGCAACTACGAAACCGACTTTACGGCCGTCATATTCAAAGACGACAAGAAGTACTTTACCGGGGAAGGGATTGATCCGGTCGAGGATTACGACCAAAGGACAATCAAGGTAACAGGCGAGTTGCAGGAATACGACGGACCGGAAATAATACTTTATCATCCCTACCAGGTTGAGGTAATTTATTGAAGAAAAACAGCCTAAGCCAACTAAAATGCCCCAAATGCGTACCGAAGTAGTTATTTACAAGGGCTGGGCTACCTTCACGGAAGACAAGATCAATATCTCGTCCGCCGGCAAGTGGCAGTGTCCGATTGTAAAGTCGTTCAACTGTCATCTTAAATGTCCGAACCGGTCTCTGTTTTGTGAGGCAAGTTCTTTAGACGAACTTAGAGTGATAGTCGAAGAGAGAGTGGATTACTGGAACACACGGAGAAGGCACACCACCTTGCAAAACCGAATACCAATTGAGTATATTGAAGAGAGGTTAGAAGATGAAGACTAATCAACTACAAGCCAAAAAATCATTAGAAGTAGGAGCAGATAGAATTCCTGAAACCCACAAAAAAACAACTCCTACTGGTACAACTTTTCGGGCGAACCGCCCTCCAGGCCCTCTATTTTACCGAACCTGGTACCCCAGCCCCGCTGTAGTATCCGCTAGCTACATCTTCCGGTTCTTCTTCGGAAAGGAAAGCCTCTCTTTCCTTCTTCATTATCGCTTCGAGCTTTTCTTTGACCATACTTTTCAACATTTCGTTCAACGGTTTGCTAAACTCTTCTTCTGTCTCTATACCTTCATCGGTCATTGGGATTTCCTCCTCCTTTTTTAGAATTTATTCATTCTATTCTTAGGAGAGGAGACCCCTTTTTCAGGTTCATACACAACAAACGGTACGGTATAGACTTGGTGGAGTGGGAAATTAACTTGTGGTTCTCGTAGCGTTTGATCAGCTTGCCCGCTCTAGCTTTTGCGATTCCGTAGTCCGGAGAGTTGAAGATAGGCCCTTACTCAATGTACTTTATCCATTGCAAAATTTTGTAATTTATCTTCATCAATTTCTATACCCAATCCGGGTTTATTTGGCAAAGTAGCGTTTCCGCCTTTTATGTTTACCCCACCGTGTATAAAATTCGGCTCAATTTCTTTGAGAAAGGAAAGGTGACCTTCAGCATCCACGGGATAGTGATCGCGCAAAGTAGCCGCAAAATGGCATGAAGCAGTATCACCTATTTTAGTAAAAGGGTTTGTATCAACACTTATACCTATATCATTAGACTCTGCTATTACAGCCATTCTTCTTGCTGGCCAGATACCTCCGACTCTATTTAACTTGATAACTATTCTATCGGCAGCTTCCTGTTTAACGATTTCTAGAAGGATTTCAGGTGATAAAACCGACTCATCTAGTATCAACGGGCAGTGTACATTGTTTTTTACAAAACTATGACCTGAAATGTTGAAATATCCTAATGGTTGTTCGATAGAGAGATTAGAATAGTTACCAAGTCGCGTCTGTATTGCATTAACAGTTATTTGGGTATTTCTCCATCCCTGGTTAGCATCAGCATCGACGTAAATCTCTTCAGGAGTTACTTCCAGAGCTGCTAGCAGTTTATCTATCTCCCGTTCAAAAGTTTTCTTACTCCATCCTTCGTTCAACAATTCATCTCCTACCTTGATCTTCAAGCCGTGGAAGCCACGCTTAATATACTGTTGACTTGCCCTTTTCATCGCTTCTGGAGTTTTCTGGTATAAATTCGTTAACAAATCTAACTCCGTCCTATAACCTCCGAGAGATTCATAAATAGGTTTTCCCTCAACTTTGCCCTTTATGTCCATACAGGCTATATCAATTGCAGCGAAAGCAGATCTGCTACTTGGTGCACCACCTCCCACAGTTCTATTCATTATGTGATGCACCTTTTCCATGTTAGTCGGGTCTTTGCCAACTAGTTTTTCGGAAAATATATCGATTAACCTACTTATATGGTCCAATGTTTCCCCAAGATACCAGAGTTGACTAGTAGCTTCGCCTACTCCAGAGATACCCTCGTTAGTCTCCATTATGATTATCACGGATGGAAGTTTTGATGGCCAAACATACTCATCTTTTGACCAGCCAACTTTTTTGGATTCTAACCTCATAGCAAATTTTTTTATTTTAGTGATCTTCATAGTTTTTTCCTCCTTGTCATTACTGCAACCTAAAAATCTTGCATTCAACTCCCAAGTGCAACAGTCGAACTTTCCGTAGTTCCATAGTATGCTTCATGTGGTGTCCGATAGTTTAGTGATTTTCTCGGTCTATGATTAAGCCTGTCAACTGCGTGCTCCAACTCTTCCGGTTTGACCTCATGTAGTTCTCTGTTTTTAGGAAAATACTGACGGAACAATCCGTTGGTATTTTCACTCAAGCCCCTCTCCCAAGACGAGTAAGGATGGGCAAAGTAGACATCCAATTCTAGCTTCTCTGATAGTTTTTCGTGGCTTGCAAATTCCTTTCCGTTGTCCTGGGTGATGGTCAGTACATTACCCTTGTGTGGCTTTAATTGCTTGACCTGTTCTTCTAGGACTCCGTCGGCAGTTTTGCGTTTAACGTGTCCTATGAGGGCGTATTTGTTCTTTCGCTCCACCATGGTTACCAGGGCACCCTTGTGGTTTTTTCCAATGACCGTGTCCGCTTCCCAGTCTCCTGTGCGGTCTTTTTCGTCTACTGCCTCAAGACGTTCCTCAATGGATGTCTTGTTCTTGATCTTACCGCGCAAATCCTTTGAACCGGAGCGTTTCCTGTACTTTTTCTTTGCCCGGAGGTGTTCGTGTAAATCTCCACCGTCCTCTTTGTCTTTCCAGACATACTGGTAGATCCATTCGTGGCTGATGTTGCCATTTTCCTCTTTATCCAGTCTTCCGGAGATCTGTTCGGGACTCCAGTCTTTTTCTATCAGGTCCTCTACCTTGGCCCAGTCTTCTTCAGTGATTCGCGTGTTGGCTTTGGCTTTTCTTCGTTTGAGCGCGAATCTATGTGCCTGTTTGTATCGGTAACCTCTGCCGCCGGTGTTGCGCCTTATCTCTCGACTTACAGTGGATTTGTGAACTCCGATGGTCTCCGCTATTTCAGTTTGTGATTTACCTCTTTTCTTTAGGACGTAAATGGCGTATCTTTGTTCTTGGGTAAGCTGCGTGTAGCTCATTTCTATCGTGCTCCTTTGATTAAGATTGTGAGACAAGTACGATAGACTACCGTAGCTTGCCTCTTTTTTCTAGATCAAAGTTGCACTTACTTGTTGAATCCAAGATTCTTAATAATTTCAACTGACTGGATTATCGTAAGAGCAAGGTACATCAACTGTGCACTTACCGCAAACATCAGTTAAATCCAAATCTGAATGAAATTGATCATTAAATAAACACATATCATAGCAGAGATCTCTATTATAGGAACTTTCTTGGAGGGCTCCATTTAAGCATCTGTTCACACATTCATGACATGAACCATCTACCTTATTTAGACAATACTCTTTGTCTGGTCTTTTTGTAGGGGATAGCTTTAGATTCGTCACAATACTACCAATCCTTCCAGCGCAACCATTTTCAGTGATTAACATTGTGTGGATCCCAAAGTTCCCCAGCCCTGCAATATAAGCAACATGTTTATGAGACCAGTCACTAATTAACTTCTCATCATCAAAATTGTGAGTTGCTGGAATGACTGTTGAATCATAGTCCATCTTATTCAATTCATTTTTAATATACTGATTGAGATCATGTATTAATTTATTCGTTTCAATATAAGCCGCTGCCCATTCTCTTGAACTTTCTTTTCCTTTTATATTACTTTTTATAATTGATTTCTCAAAGGGTATAAAATACGTAATTACCGTTCGGGAGTCCGGTAAAAAATCTTTCGGCAAAGCATGAGAAGAACTGATGATATCTTTCAATTTCTCAAATAATTTGTCTTCTGCATCAGCGTATGCCATACATGGATCTCCCCATTTTGTCTCTATACCTTCTCTATTTTGATAAACGCTCAGATAGTCTTTTATTAAACTTTCCACATATTCTTTTATCCTTACCACCTCTAACACTTATTCTTGGACACTCCTACAAATTTAAAAGAGATAATATTTACTAATAACTTTTCAAAGTGGTCGATAGTTGTGTAACCACTCTTTTTAATCATAAACTACAAACAAACATAACATTCTTAAATTTTAAATACTATAATATACTTTCTTCACTAATAATGATATAGAAACTCCAATGCTATTTATCATCCTCAATTTTAACCCATCTGTAACGCCGATTCTCTCAACTCTCCCTTGTCTATCCTTCCAGGATCGTAATAGTCAAATGGTAGTTCAGTTTTCCTGTCTACAATTAACCGGGCGAGTCCTTCCCCAACAATAGGGGCCATCATGTAGCCATGGCCGCTAAATCCCACCGCCAGGTAATGGTCGGGAATTTTGTACTCCCCCAACATGGGGTTGCCGTCAGGACTCATTGCGTAATAACCCGCCCAGTGTCGGAGGATCCGGGTATGTTTTAGACTTGGGACAATCGAGCTAAATGCCTTGCTCACCCTTTCCTCAAAACTTAACGTCTCTCTCATCTCGTAGGTCGGGGGCTCATCTTCCGGAGTGCCAATTCCACCGATTATTCCCCCGCGTTCCGTCTGAGTGAGGTATGCGTCCTCGTGTCTCATGGATATTATCATGGGTTCAACCCTACCCGGCTTGAAGGGTTCAGTTATAATTGCCTGGTGGCGGTAGGGAGTTACCGGAATATCCAGCCCCATCATTTCTCCTATATTTCTTGCCCATCCGCCCGCGGCGTTCACCAGGACTTTTGTCCTGTAGTTTCCCCCGGTGGTTTTAACTATCTTCCATTTTTCTCCGTTCTCAAGCTTTATTCCGTTAACCTCGGTTTGCTCTTTTAATTCTACTTCACCCTCCTGGAAATATTTTTTGAATCCCGTTGTGACCTCAAAGGGATGTGCTTTTCCGTCCTCCGGGTTGTAACTGGCGGCCTTAACTTCGCTTGTATCAATTAAATTGCAGAGTTCTTCTGCTTCGGCCGGTGAGAGAATTTCCGTCGGAACTCCAAGCGAGTTCTGGAGTTTCTTCATTTTCCGATATTGCTCGATTTCCTCTTCCGTGTAAAGCAGGTAAAGGTAACCCGTCTGCCGAAAGTCGAACCCTATCTCCTCTCCCAGTTTGTTCCAGTTTTCTTCCGATCTCTTCATCATCTTTATCGTCGGTTCATCAGCAAATTGAGCCCGTATACCCGTTCCGCATCTTCCGGTAGAGCCGCTTCCCACATATCCTTTTTCCAGAACGGTTACGTCCTTAACTCCCTGTTTTGACAGGTAATAAGCTATCGCCAGTCCGGTTGATCCAGCGCCAATAATAACTACGTCTCTTTTAATCATTCCATATCCCCCACCTTTTCACCGGCTGCGAACTTGAGTGGCATGGGAACTATCGGAGACCTTTCCCGGGGTAAGCGAATTTCCTCGATTTTCCTCCCGGTCTCTCTGGCGAGTATCCACTGAACAATGGGAAGACAAGTTCTCCCACCACAGGTTCCGGTTCCGATCATAGTCTTTCTCTTTAACAATTCCATGGTGTCGTAGCCCTCTGCGATTGCTTCTTTTACTTCCCGCTCGGTCACGTCTCTGCAGCGACAGACAATTACTTCTTGACCGTTCTCTTCACGGCTCATTTTACCCTCCCGATATTCCTCACTTCGTTAATATGTTCTTCGGGAATTTTAATAGTTACCGTGGAGGTATCACCGGCTGAATCTTCCTTTGATTTTACGCTTTTAACCACAGAGGTGGTGATCTTTTCACCCTTTCTATTTAGAGCTTCGACCTCTTCACCGGTCTCTGGGAGATCGAACTCGTAGGGAATAGTTATTTCACAGCCTTTTTCAGGAGAACAATCTATCGTGAAAATAGCTAATCCCGGGCAGTGTGCCACGCAGAGAGAACATCCGGTGCAGTTCCGGGAATCGACTTCCGGGATCCCGTTTATATCGTTCATCTTGATCGCTCCGGCCGGACAGTTCTCGCCGCAGGGATCGCAGGGTATCCTTTGAGGGCACTCTATTATAGGCACGGGTCCCTCGGCCAGCTCTTCTTGTGAAGGAAGATCCACGTCCTCCGGTCGAAGGTAACCTCTAGTTCTCCAGGTCGCCGTATCTTTTTGAGTTTTCATGTTTGCACCTCTTTCAAGTTTTCTCTTAACTCCTTATAGTAAGGTCCCGCCCGCAGCTCCTTGAGTTGATCTCTAGCCTCGGCGATTAATTCGTCCTCTGCCTTTCCACCTATTCCCAGTTCAATCGTGGCATCCGCCCCGGCGATAATTCCTTCAAGCATCGCCGCGGTAGCCTCTTCAACCCCGGCCACGTCACCTGCAACGTATACGTCCTTCCTCGAGGTTTTCATTCGCTCGTCCCGCTCCGGCACATACCCTCCAAGTTGTGGTTGGAATTTCAGCTCGGAGCCTGCGTGATGAAGAAGTTTGTAGCTAGGAGAGAGACCAACCGCAAGAGCCAGAATATCTACCTCGTACTCTCTTTCAGTTCCTTGAATAGTCTCGCCCGCTCCGTCGTGCTCCGCGATCCTTACTCTCTTAACCCTGTCTTCCCCTTCCACCTCCAGGACTTTGTGGTCGGTTAGAATTGGAACACCAATCCGTCTTATCTTAGCGGCGTGGACGAAATAGCCCCCGATCTCTGGTGCTATCTCGACGATCGCTTCTACGTCTACACCCGCCTGCAACAATTGGTAGACCACTATCAGACCGACGTTTCCCGCTCCCACCATTAGAACACTGTCCCCGGGCTTTACCCCGTAAACGTTCATCAAAGTCTGTATCCCTCCCGCAGCGTAAACACCAGGAAGGTCGTTGTTGGGGAAAGTTATCATGTCCTCAGTAGCGCCCGTGGCAATAAGGGTCTTCCCGGCGTCCACCTTGAGGAATTGTTCCCTGTTCCTGTATATACCCACTGCCTCTTCGTAAATCCCGACGGCGCTGGAGCTCTTCATCGCTTCGATGTTTGGATGTTCCTCGACCCCCTCAATTAATTCCTCGCCAATTTCCACACCCCTAGTTCCCGCTTCCTGGTCGCTGGAGCCGAAAAACTTATGGGTTTGTTTAATCAGCTGGCCTCCGAGAAAAGGGTTCTCGTCAACGATAATTACATCTGCCCCCGCATCCGCAGCCGTTATAGCACCCTTCAACCCGGCGGGACCTCCGCCGACTACCAGCAGGTCCGCAACTTTCGTAGCTATAGAGCCCGGTTCCAGGCGCTCGGCGTCCGACGAGATTTCGGGAAACCCATTTTGTTTTTCAACCTCCATACCTTCCTGCGCCAAAGTTATACATGTTCTAACGTTGGGAACCCCGTCAACCGTCATCAAGCAGGAAGAGCACTTACCTATCGCGCAGAACAGGCCCCTTGGTCTTTTTTGATCCCCGCTCTTTCTGAGTTCCACTACCCCCTCGTTGTGAAGGGCGGCAGCAATTGTTTCACCTTCCCTGGCCTCAACTTCTTCCCCCTCGTAAGAGAAAGTTACCGTTTCCCTTTCGGGGAATGAAATGATTGGATGATCGTCAATTCTCATATAGTTCACCTGCCGATAACAAGATTCACTCTCTTACTGCTCCTATATCCTCCGCTATCTCCGGCAAATCCAGTTCCTTTAAGGTGGACTTCAGGGGGGTTCCTTGCTCATCCCATCCCCGAACCGTGTAGTAGCGATCCAGCTCTTGCTCGAATTTTGTTCGGTCTATCGATTCCCCTTTTGAAGGCCCGTCGGTTATTTCTTCTTTGATGACCCTGTCGGGCAGTGTATCATCTTCGCGTGAGAACCCTTCTCTCACGTTAAACGCCTTGGATAGGTTGTAGACCCTTTCACCGGCACCCATGAGTTCTGAGTTGGATAGGTTGAACCCGCTTACAGCGTTAACCAGCTCCCTCACCCCTTCTTCGAACATAATACCTCTAGTAAACTTGCATACCCCGGACATGTCGTAGATGGTCATCAAATCCTCCATTGCCTTTAGTGCTACTGACTTGCCCTCCATCTTCGTTCTGTCGTACCCGTCGAAATCCCAGAAACTCCCACTCATTTCAAGGGCATAAAAGCAGGATGTAAGATGATCTGCACCCCTCGGGGCGACAGCAAAGGCAAGGGCCATTCCCTTTATTCCCCTTACCTCAAATCCGGCAGGGACCATGCC
The DNA here is from genome assembly GCA_018334915.1 of Candidatus Bipolaricaulota bacterium. GTDB lineage: Bacteria > Bipolaricaulota > Bipolaricaulia > M55B111 > M55B111 > JAGXLP01. The sequence goes on along the minus strand of JAGXLB010000012.1, from coordinate 22,422 downwards.
CTTTACGTGGATTGTGAACTCCTCCGATCCTTTGCCCAACCTGTGTGCCGCTTCTACTGGTCCGTCAGCTAAAAGTTCTCCAAGCTCTCCCTCCTTTGTTGCAATCTTCCTGGTTGCTTCCAGCATTGACTCGGCGTTTCCGAACTCCAGATCCAGGTCGGTTTCAAGCAGGCCCTTTTCGCATGCTTCCATTGCCCAGGCAATCGTCATTCCCGTTGTAATGGTATCCAGGCCCATTCTATCACAGATCTCGTTGGCCTTAGCCACAGCCTCGACGTCATCCACTTCGGTAGCACCACCAAACGAGTACTGTGTTTCGTACTCTGGTCCGTCGACGGCGATGTCTCCATAGGGAGTATCCTTCGCAACGAAATACTGACTGCAGGGTTTCGTGCAGTGGGGACAGGGTCGCCTCCCTTGTCTGTAAATTTCTACCCAGTTCCTCGGATCGAGGTCTATCCTTTCTGAATCCGGGTCGTCCAGCTCATCGTAAGCTTTCTTGAAATAACTGGATTGCCAGTTTCTGGTCGGAAACATACCGATTTCACGGTTTTTTACCTGAAGTGCTTCCCCAGTGCCGTATTGCATATCCACTGTAGCTGAGCCGGTTCCGGATACTTCCGTTTCTCCTCGACCCGTCGTTTCCTTTAACCACTTGTCGTTCAGTTTGTCTTGAAGTTCTTCGTTGTAAACCGGAGGCAATTCAGTTCCACTGGCGGCTATTGCTTTTAATTTTTTGTCCCCCATTACCGTGCCTCCGCCTCCTTTTCCTGCCTGGCGGTCCTCGCACTCTATCATTGCCAGCTTCGATACCTTTTCGCCGGCGGGACCGATAACTGCCGTAGAGAATCCAGGGAACTCTTCCTTGATTTTTTCGTCCGTTTCTCTTGTATCCAGACCCCAGAGGTGATCGGCCTCTTTCAGCTGAACTTCTTCGTCTTCAATCACTATTAGCTTCGGGGAGTCCGCTTTCCCCTCTACCAATAGTAGGTCATAGCCCGATCGTTTTATCTGTTCCCCAACTTTTGCCCCCACCAGTGATTTCCCGTAGCCGCCTGTTACGGGAGATTTGAATCCCACCGTTGTCTTGGAAGCCGTTGGTACGTTTGGCCCGACTAAAAGACCCGGGGCAAATATTAACGGGTTGTCCGGATCCAGTGGTTTGGTGTTTTCATCGACCTCGTCGTAAAGAACCTTTGTTGTAAACCCCGCCCCCCCCAGATATTTTTTCAAAAACTCCTCGGAAAGGTCTTCTTTTGTTACTTCCCCCGACGAAAGGTTTACCCGGAGCAATTTGGCCCAATATCCTGGGTGTTGTGGCATAATTACCTCCTCGGTGCTGAAATTCCAGCGGGTCATTGCAACAACAATTAGGCAAAAATCAATGAAATAACCAATATAGGAAATTCACATAAAACGGTGAAATTTGGACCCCTTATATTTTGTTTTTACCTCCGGCCCTATTCCCCAAACTCCAGAGTGAGATTTCCTAGGTTTCATCATCGAAGACTTTGTTAGGGAGACGTCTATTTCATCGTGATTCACTATAGAAAAAAGTTTTTTGAGCTCTGTTGTAGGCCAATCTCCATAACCAGGGCAATACCGATGACTCATTTGATATCCATAAGCGTCTTCTACTTCCTGTTTCACTTGTTTTTGCAAAGACCTTGTTTCTAACATTAATTTCTCAGAGCCATAACCGTCCAATAATCGAGACTTGATGAAGTCACCCTCTTTTTCCAGATTAGCCGCTCTATTTTCTAATTCGGATCCTATGGTGACCAAGAAAACTACCAAACTTCTGGCACCTTCAACTACGGAGACTAAACTTTTACTGCTTAAACCGATCCCTCCTTTAAGCACTACCTCATCATTGTAAATTTCATCGATGTCTATCTGACAGTAACGTCCTTTAGGACGGGTAAGTTCATCTCCAACCTGAATGGCTCCAGCCACCTTATCTCCCGAAATACGCTCTGTGTCTGTCCACCCCAGATATTCCAATACCGCTTTTTTAGTAACCAATCCGGAGGAACTAAGTTTAAGCTCACCTCGAACA
>JAGXLB010000012.1:0-19682 GCA_018334915.1 Candidatus Bipolaricaulota bacterium | reverse complement strand
GTAACTAGTCCCGCCGGAGTATCTATTTTTAACCCGGACTCCACTTCCTCTTTGGGTATCATTCCCAAATCGGAAATTACCTTCACTAAAGCTATAATACCGTGTCCACACATAGTACTGTATCCCTTGTTATGCATAAAAATTACACCGATATCCGAATCCGAGTTTTCCGCCTTCGTAATCAAAGCTCCGTACATATCCGAATGTCCCCTAGGCTCCCACATAAGTCTTTTTCTTAGGTAATCGTAGTTTTTCCTGATGAAACGTCTTTTCTCCAATATAGTTTCGCCCTTAAGTTCTGGAAAACCGTCTACGACAACTCTTAAGGGTTCCCCTGCTGTGTGTAAATCTACTGTAGCTATTTTCCCACCAGATTTGGGAAGAGCCCAGGGTAGTTTCTTCTCCTCGCCTTCAAAATTCAATGTAAGCCCCCCTGTCTTTCTCCTTTGCTACTTTGTAAACCATGTTTCCTACTACAAGATCAAAAAGAGCCATACCGACTGATTTGAACAGAATAGTTTTCCCCTGCGTAGGCGATTTGCTCCCAACTACGAAGTCGCTGGCCGGCGAGATTTGTGATTCCTCAATCCATCCCTCCTCCAAAGGGTCCAAAATATCCCCCGTCTCGTGAGTCGCTTGTTCGGTATCGACATACACCGCTTCAACCGTTCTGAAGAAAGCCTCTGGATATTCTCTCATATTTGGTTTATATGAACCTATACCGATAAAAGTTTTTCCTCCGTAGAGACCGGTCTTGTCGGGGAGTACGGGACTCGGTGAGCTGGTCGCCGTTATAACAACCTCAGAATTTTCAACCAGTTCCTCCGTATTTCCGCACTTTACGATATCTGTAACCTTCCTTTCCTCCGAGAATTTTTTCTGAAACTTCTCTATCTTTTCAACGTCTTTATCGTAGATATAGAGTCTTTCAACATCCCGAACCTCTGTTAGGAACAAAGATTGGTAAAAACCTTGAACCCCTAAGCCCACGACTCCTGCCACTTTTAGGCCCTCTTCGGATAAATTTTTTACAGCTACTGCTCCTACTGCTCCTGTCCGCAAAGCAGTAAGGCACGATGCCTCTAATATTCCAATAGGACTACCGGTCTCTGGATCATTAATAATCATTATGCCTTGAATAACCGGTTCCCCTTTCCGGGAATTTTCGGGAAACAAAGAGACTAACTTTACTCCAAAGGCCCCTTCCGTAAAACACGGCATCAAGAGCAGAGTGTTCCCTTCGTAATCTACATGCATTCTCTCCGGCATATAATAATTTTCTTCTTTGTAAATACTAAACGCTTTCTCCACCGACCCTATTACTTTCCGCAAACTAGTCAGATTTGAAAGTTCCTCTTTACTCAAAATAATCAAGTAAAACCCCTCCCAAACGAAAGATTAAAGCAATACACGAGAATAATATAGACTTTTTAAATCTCCACCATTATTTAATAATCTTTTCAGATAATTCAAATTGAAGAGGCATATTATCTTTGAGAAAAGGATCTATGGAATTCAGGTACAATAATCTTGTTCACTTGGATGCGATAATAAACTCCATAAGGATTATGCAAGGCTTTTAGGGAGGAAGAAAAGCTAAATTTTGGTGAAAAAGCAGTTTCGCAACATTTATTGAATATTGCCAACTTCAGGGACCTCCTCCCGTACTGATTGGTCTAACAGTTTCCTGTTTGTCCCCATAATAACGCGGCTTGGCGATTTATTTAATATGATCAAGCTTTTCTCTAATCCATGCATTCTCCCATAAGTCAATTTTTCACAAGTTTTTCTCATAATAGGATAGTGACTTTTTCCTGTGAAGAAGAAGTTAACCTCCGAGATAGGCCTCTCTAATTTTATCGTCGTGCAATATTTTGTGAGCACTGCCGCTAAATTGGTTTTGACCCATGGCCAGAACGTAACCTCTATCAGACATGCTTAAAGATCTATGGGCGTCCTGCTCTACTATCACAACCCCTATTCCCTCTTCCACATGAATACGTTCGATCAGCCCAAAAACTTCATCCGCTATTTTTGGTGCCAGGCCTGCGGAGGGCTCGTCCATCAAGATAATTAAAGGATTTGTCATCAAAGCTCTGACCATGGCTAGCATTTGTCTTTGCCCTCCGCTTAGCGTTTTCACCTTGTCGCCTTTCTTTTCTTTCAAAACCGGAAATTTTTGATAGGCGTAATTCAATCCCTCCTTCACTTGTTCCTTGTCCATTGAATACCCCCCCATCTCCAGATTTTCTCTGACCGTAAGTGAAGGGAAAACGTTGTCTAACTGAGGAACGTACCCAAGCCCCTTTTTAACCTTTTGGTCCGGGGGTAGGTAGGTTACTTCTTCGTCCGCCAGAAGGATGGACCCATCGGTTGGCGATAAATAACCCATAACGGTTTTAAAGAAAGTCGATTTGCCAGCTCCGTTTGGCCCGATGATGGTAACAATCTCGTCGGCTCCGAATTTCATGGAAACCTGGTGTAAGATGTCAACTCTTCCGTAACCGGAAACAATATTATTGGCTTCCAGCAGAGACATTTTTTCCTCCAATTTCTTTAATTTCTTCCCAGATAAGCGTCGAGCACTTTATCGTTCTGTTGTATTTCCTCAGGTGAGCCTTCAGCAAGAATTTCCCCTGAGTTCAGAACAAATACTTTCCTACAAACGTCACTTATTACACCCATGTCGTGCTCAACTATAAAGAAAGAGTTTTCAGTTTTTTCCCTAAGGTTTTGCATTCCCTTAAGTATATTATTAGTTAGAGTGGGATTAACGCCGGCAGTAGGCTCGTCCAACAAAACCATCTTCGGTTCTAGCATAAAAATACGTCCCAATGCGAGAAGTTTCTTTTGTCCACCCGACAGGTTTCCTGAGTATTCGTCCTTTAAATGAAACAGATCAAGCTCACTCAGTAGTTCTTTTGCCTTTTTAAGATTTTTCTTTCTAGACCTTTCTACCATTGGCCTTTTTAGCAGGGCATTTAGCGGGTTTTCACCAACTTGGTTTTTAGCTGCCAGTAGCATATTTTCCAAAACAGTCATCCTTTCAGGTGCCCTGCTTACTTGAAAGGTCCGGCAGAGACCTCTTTCCACGATTTGATTGGGCAAAAGGTCATCTATTCGTTCGCCGTCAAAGTATATCTCTCCTTTATCCTTTCTATAGAACCCCGAAATTATATTGAACAGGGTAGACTTACCAGAACCGTTGGGTCCTATGAGGCCGAATATATCATCCTTTTCTATTTCGAGAGATACACCGTTAACAGCCTTCAATTGACCGAAACTTTTTTCTATATTTTCTATTTTTAACATGAAAATCACTCAGTTTCTTAAACTTCGTCCGGATACGTCTTCTTTCTCTCTCTGAGCAAACCTTCCGGTCTAAAAATCAAGAAAGACACCATAAGAAGTCCTATCACGATCATTCTGGCGGCGCTCATTAAATCGGAACCAATCGGCACATAGTTGCCGACGAATCTTGTTGAAACGTAAAACGTTTGGATCACCACCGCACCTAGAATTGCTCCTCGGTTATTCGCCCTTCCTCCTACTATTATCATCCCCCATATGAGGAAAGTCTCCAGGGGTCTAAAGTTTTCGGGAGAGATGTAGACCATATAATGGGCAAAAATAGCCCCAGCCAGCCCGGCTACTAGTCCTCCAATAGCCATTACTTGCACTTTTATTTTTTGAGTATTTTTCCCCAGACTCTTGCTTAGATCTTCAGCATCGCGAATAGCTTTTAAATTCCGGCCGAAGGGGGAATCGGTTAGCATGGACAATAACATATAAACAACAGCGACTACGATTAACACAAAAATGAAGTAGAAAATATTGTAATATTTATCTATTAGCCCCTCCAGTGGCTGAGGTATATTCATCACCCCGAACGGCCCTTCAGTCAACCATTTTTCGTTCAGAGCGAACAACCTAATTACTTCTCCCGCAGCCAGGGTGGTAATTGCCCAATAATCGGATTTAAGCGATTTAGTGGGCCAAGCGAGCAGACAACCGAAAAAGCCCGAGGCCAACATACCAGCGATAATACCCACTGCAATGGGAAGCCCCGCTTTAACCACTAAAAGGGCCGAAGTATAGGCACCCAATGCGAAAAAGGCGACTTGTCCGAAGTTCACTAGCCCTGCGTAACCAACCTGGAGGTTTAAACTCATTGCGAACAATGCGTAAATGCCAAACATGGTAAACAGATAGATAGTGAAGTTTGCTATTGGCATTTCAATTCTCCCCTAGAATTCCCGTTGGTTTTATCAAAAGAACCAGGATTAAAATCATAAAACTGATCGCTGGTTTATAGCCCGTGCTAAGCTGGAGCGAACCGACGTCAAATAAACCCCCTAGGCTGAATAAAGGTCCGAAATCAAGAGAAATTATTACATTTTCCGCGAATCCAAGAGTTAGCGCCCCTAAAACAGCACCGTAAGGATTGCCTATCCCTCCTAAGATTGCGGCACAGAAGACAGGTATTATGATATCAAAACCCAGTCTCGGATAGAGAAGGTGTTCGATTGCAAGCATCGTTCCACCTATCACCGCGTAAGAGTAAGCCACAAACCACATCCATTGGACCATTTTTGCCGAGTCAATTGCGGACGCCCGGGCCAACTCCTTATTATCCGATATAGCCCGGAGAGCTTTGCCGAACTTAGTGTGATGAAGTAAAAGGTGAAAAGCGACCATAGAAATAGCAGCTATAAAAAGGATTCCTAATTGGACTCGGGTAATTCTCGCACCAAGGATTTTTAGAGGTTGTAGTAAGGGCATGGGAAAGTTTTTTGTGCTGCTGGTCCAGATCAACCGGCTTATATTTCTAATAGCAATCCCCATTCCCATGGTTATTATCATCATGGTCAAGGTTTTTGCGTTCCGGGCACGTAGCTTTTCGAATATCGACAGATCCAATAATATTCCGATCAATCCAGTAAGGAGCGCTGCAAGAACCACTGATAGTAACAAATTGATTCCTAAAAGTGAATTGAAAGTAAAACCCAGGAAAGCTCCAAAGGCAGCAAACTCAGTGTGCGCAAAATTTGCAAATCCTAAAATATCGTAAACCATGGTCAAGCCGATTGCTAAGAGGCTTAGTTCAGCGCCTCGGATCAAACTGTTTACGATGATCTGAGAAATCTCCATCTTATATCTCACCTTTTGTCTGCTATGGAAGATGGTAAAAGTGACCCTGCCAAATGTAAACGCCGGCAGGGTCACTACTGTTAATTAAGCTCCCTATTTATTTTTGGCTCGGAAGCAGTTAATCAACTTTATAGTCGACCAACTCACCGTCCTCAATTATTACTTTACGGAACGCCGCATGCGCCTGCATTCCATCCTCATCAAACCTTTTGTCGCCTCCGTACGATACACCCCTGTACCAATCGTCTATATTGAAAAGGGCTTTTCTGACGGCTTCGGGTTCCGTGGAGTTTGCAAAATTCATCGCCATAGCGATCATCCTGACTGCGTCGTAATACTGAGCAGCAAACGCAGTAACGGGTTTATCTCCCGTCTTTTCTTCGAATTTTTTGCTAAATAGTTGTTTTGGCTCAAGGGGATCGAGGCCCTTTATTCCTGTCAGTGCTTCGGGCACTTCCTTCAGTGCATCAGCAAAGCTGGTAGTTACCTCGGCAACGTACCACGGAACCTCGCCCGGATTTACTAATCCCAATTGATAGGCTTGTTTTATTGTCACCAAACCTTCTTTGGAGTACCAGGTACCGATAACAGCCTCCGGATCGTTTTTAAAGAGTCTCCTCAGTTCTGCCTTGTAATCGACTTTTCCAAGTTCGTAGGAGACCTTGGTTACTACCTCTGCTCCCAGTTCTTCCAGAGAGTCTTCGGTTGCTTCCATTAATTTTTGTCCGAAGGCATTGTTCATGAACATCAGAGCATATTCGTCCTTCCCTGAATCTTCTACTGCAAAATCAGCTACGGCTTTCCCCTTGAAAGTATCTACAACGGTTACGCTCAGGATGTTCTTTCCCACATGTCGGAAATCGGGTGAAGTTGGGACCGCCAAGAGATAGGGTACTCCTTGTTTTTGAGCATATTCGGCTATAGGCATAGAGACCCCGCTAGAAAAACCTCCGGTCAATATTGGTACATCGTTGACCTCTATCAGTTTTTTCGCCGCGTTCATCCCCGGAGAGGGCCTGGTTTCCGTATCTTCAACTATCAACTCGAGTGGCCTTCCCATTACCCCGCCTGCTTCGTTTGTTTCCTCTACTGCCAACTTGGCGGCAGCTAACATGTCTTGGCCAAAAACAGCTTGTGTTCCGGTCATCGGGACGAGCAGACCTATCTTAATGGGCTTTCCTTCGTTCGCCATTGTTCCAAAACTCATAAATGAAGAAATTAATAAAGTAACTGAAATTATAAACACTAAAGATTTTTTCATGATAAAAATCCTCCTTTTAATTTATTAAGTGTTTCTGGGCTGGTTTTAACACCTTTCACTCTAGCTGTATCACCTCCGCTGGTGCTAAACTCACTCTATCAATTCCATTTCTTAAATTAAACCTTCCAGCTTAGTTAAAATTTGGTTTAACTTAATTAAGACGAAAACGGGTCGGCCGATTTTTACTCTTGTTCAGGTAATCGTATCTTGGTGTAGACTCCGTTCTCTAAAATGTAGTCATGCCCCATGAACAACTGCAATGAGATTGAGGCAATAAATAATGGTCAAGATTGTATCTAATCCCCAAATCCCTTTATACATTGAATTGAATTTCGTGACTAGAATTATTAACTCGTTTGCTCCCATTTTCATTGACTACAACTATATACTCAATCCTTATCAGATTACTAATTTTATCGCTTCCTCCTTTTTCCTGGCTGACAAAAAACTTCAAAAGTTTTCTCAGTTTTATACTTTTTAATTGCAATTAAGATAAGAGACTAAATCCAGTTTAAGGTACTATAAACTAACTACCAACCACACATAGATGACACATAGATGACCTATGTAACCCTATTTTGCCTGTCCCTTCCTCCTCATAAACTCTTCTCGCACAAACTCCAGGTGTTCATCTACGGCCTGATCCAGGTTTTCTAGGTTTCCCTCTTTCACCTTATCGACCAGTTCTTTGTGGTGTTTGTAGGCAGCAACAGAGTCCATTCCGTCTTTGCGTGCTTCCGCTTCCACCTTCGCCATAAGTTGTTTCATTACTCCTACCAGGACGTCGTTACGGGCACACTCAGCAATCTTTAAATGAACGTTTTCCGCGGCCTTGAGTTTTTCCTGGAGGTGCTCGGCATCCTTCAACTCCTCTAACGCCTTATCTAGGGCGGGGTAGTCGTCCTGGGTAGCTTTCTTGACAGCCAGCTTAATTACTTGTTTTTCGACCATCCTTCTTGCCTCAAGCACCTGAAAGAAGTAACTATCTTGCAAAAGGTAATCCTGTAATTCCTTTGTTTTTAACGGTATATGGTAACCCCTCGTTACATAGTATCCTTTGCCAGGTACGGAGGCTAGAACACCCATGGAAATTAGAATTTGAAGGGCTTGCCTGATGGTCCCCCTGCTTACGTCGAACTGGGCCATCAATTTCTTCTCGGAGGGGATTTTTTCACCCGGTGATACGTTACTTTCAATCAAAGAATTTGTGAATTCTTCGACGATCTTCTGGACGGTAGACTTGCGATCTATAGCTTCGAAGTTAAGACCCTGTACATTTTTGGGTTCTTTGTTCATCTGTAATTGACCTCTCTTATTACGAAGAAATAAATAAACAACTAAACAACAATCGAAAAAAGTAAATTATTCTAACCCCTAACCCTATGATATAAGTTTTTCGAGAACCTTTTCGTTCACTTTATATTATATATTAAGTAAACAAAGGTACTTGTTGAACAAGAATCAAAATTAGCTTATCATGCTCGTATAATAATGTCAAGAATATATTGAATTAAAACTCAAACTTGCTTATTTTTCAGGCTAAATTCAACTAGATGTTCCAACTTTAATATAAAACAGAAGCGTTAATTCACGCTGGAATAAGCACTTTTACTAGCCAAAACTCCAAAGAGTGAGTTTCGTGTCCTGTAAGAAGCAGCATAAGTGGCTCATTTTTGTTACTTTATGGTCTTTAGATTTGATTGGAGTGAGTACATTTTGAAAGACAAAAACGAACAAAATGGTTTAAGAGTAAAAGAACATCCGATAATACAAGAGAAAAATGAAAAAAAGGTAACAATAACCGTAGAAGGAAAGGAAACTGAGGCTTATGAAGGAGAACCGATTGCTGCCGCCTTGCTGGCCTCAGGTATTAAAGTTTTTCGGAAAACAAAAAAAAGGAAAGACCCACGTGGACCATACTGTGGTATCGGCCTATGTACCGATTGTGTAATGAAAGTAAACGGGGAGCCAAATGTCAGAACCTGCATAACCCCTGTAGAGGACGGAATGGTAATTGAGAAACAAGGAAATGAAGGGGAGGCCCCAAGAAATGTTAAATAAGGAAGTTGCTGTAGTCGGGGGCGGGCCAGCTGGCTTGACTGCATCCATAGAACTTGCCAAAAGAGGCGTGAACGTTACTTTAATTGATGAGAATTTACAGGCGGGGGGACAGTTACTTAAGCAGACACACAAGTTCTTCGGTTCAGAAGAGCATTACGCAGGTGTGAGAGGTTTTAATATTGCTAAAAAGTTAATCCAAGAGGCAAATAATCAGTCAGTAGATTTTTTACTTGAAGGCTCAATATACTCCGTTTACGAGGGCAAAATCCTGGCAGTCAAAAAAGGGAAATCAACCCAGTTAATTTCGCCCGAGAAAGTGATTTACGCTACAGGGGCTTCGGAAAAGGTTATCAACTTCCCAGGCTGGACTCTTCCCGGTGTAATGGGAGCTGGAGCCGTACAGACTTTTGTCAACCAGCACAAGGTTCTACCGGGCAGAAAATTTACAATCGTCGGATCCGGCAACGTCGGTACAATAGTGGCCTACCAGCTTTTACAAGCAGGGGCAGAAGTAACTGCAATTGTTGAAGCAGCCCAAGAAGTTGGTAGTTACTACGTTCATGCTAACAAAGCAATTAGATCGGGAGATATACCAATATTTACTTCCCACACGGTAAAAAAAGCTATGGGCAATGAATCCGTGGACTCCGTGAAGATAGTCGAAGTAAATGAGAACTGGCAGCCCGTTCCCGGTACGGAGAAGCGAATTGAGACAGATGTGGTTTGTCTAGCTGTGGGCCTGAGACCCAGGACGAAGTTAACTTCTTTAACTGGATGCCAGACTACATACTCTTCTACATTTGGAGGCGAAGTTCCTTTGCACGATAAAAGCATGGAGACTTCTATAAATGGAGTTTACGTAGCTGGAGACGTAGCCGGAGTAGAAGAAGCAAGTATAGCGATAGAAGAAGGGAGGCTTGCAGGAGTATCAGTTGCAAGCTCTATGAATTATATTTCAAGTTCTACAGCAGCAGATCAAAAGCAAGAAATTAGGAATAGATTGGGGCTACTAAGAGGTGGGCCTTACGGTGAGGAAGGAGCAAAAGAGAAAGAAAGAATCAGGAGTATCTTCAATGAAAGAGTCACAAGAAGAGAAAGCCGCTCTGTCAAAAGATAAATTATTTGAACTTCCTGGTTTTCCTGACAAGGAAGAGCTAGAAAGCGGTCCCGTTGCAGTTATAGAGTGCCCAGAAGAGATTGCCTGTAATGTTTGCGAGGCCGCTTGTCCATTTGGAGCGATAGAGATAGGCAAGGAGATTATAAAAGTCCCGAAGATTGATCCCGACAAGTGCGTGGGTTGTGGCCAGTGCGTAAGCGAGTGTCCTGGGTTAGCTGTATACGTAGTGGATTTGAACTATACCGATGAAGAAGCACTGTTAACCATACCTTATGAGTTCTCTCCACTACCAAAAAAGGGCGAGATAGTTACCGGGGTGACTCGGAAAGGTGAGAAAGCCTCGCGGGTAAAAATTGTCAGTGTTGATAAAAAAGAAAACGGGACCCCAATTATCAAAATCGCCGTGCCTAAATCTGAAATTCATGAGATTAGAGGCATTCTGATAGAGGAGATAAATGATTAAAGGAGTAGGATATGGAAAGTGTGAAAGATAGTTCAAGCGAACCAGATGAAGAAGGGTCCGAAAAGATTGTCTGTAGATGCGAGGAAGTTACTGAAGGAGAAATAAGGGAATCCATTCGAACATACAAATTGGATACAGTAGCCGAGGTAAAAAGAGCGACAAGAGCAGGTATGGGTTTGTGTCAGGGAAGAAGTTGTGAGATTTCTATAAAAAGAATCTTAAGTGAGGAAACTAGAAGAGATATTTCTGAAATAAGCGCCGATTCGGTAAGACCTCCAACCATTCCCGTAGAGACCGGAGTTATTGCCGATGTGATAAGAGGTGGAGGTGGAAATGAAGAAGACTGAAGTTCTCATAGTCGGTGGCGGAATAATTGGTTCCTCTATTGCTTACTATCTCTCGAAGCATGGCGTCGAAGTCACAGTTGTCGAAAAGGGCAAGCTTTTGGGCGGGGCCTCGGGGGCCAATCAGGGTGGCATTCCAGTTTCACTTTTTGAACCTCCCTTACTAGATCTGGTCAGGGAAAGCAGAAAGCTCTACGACGGGCTATCCCAGGAACTGGGAGAGGACCTTGGTTTCGACGAAACGGGTCTCTTGTTGATAGTCCTGGACAAAGATCAGGAATCCTTACTTAATCAATTCGGGAAAAGATTAGAGCAAAGGGGTTTAGGGGCAGAGAGCCTATCCAGCAACGAACTCCAGGCTGAATCACTTCTGGCCGATAACGTTAAGGCAGCAGTAAAAACTAGTGCGGATGCGTCTGTGGATCCATTTAAGGTCGGATTCGGCCTTATAAGCCAGGCAAAGGCTAACGGAGCAACCTTCCTCAAGGATACTGAAGTGAAAGATGTAATAATGTCCGGAAGAAAAGTGACTCAAGTAAAAACTACCCGGGAAACATTGCAACTTAATTATCTAGTAAATGCAGCCGGAGCAAGATCTAAATCGATTGGTGATATGGTAGGTCTAGACATTCCTGTTAAGCCAAGACGCGGACAGATACTGGTAACCGAACCAACTCCCAGAGCAAAATATCGGTACCTCATGGATTTTGACTATATCGCAACCGCTCTTGGTAACGGGGACAAGGAGGAAAAAAGTCGAAGAATGAAATTGGGAGTGGCTTCCTCTCTGATCCAGGAGCCATCAAGCAACTGGACGATTGGAGCCAGTAGAGATTTTGCCGGGTTTAACAAAAAGACAACTAGAGAAACTCTTGGCTATTTGGCCGATAGAGCCACGAAGTTCCTTCCAGATTTTGAAAACTGTAATATTATAAGGAGCTATGCAGGCTTAAGGCCGTACTGTCATGTCGATGGTAAACCAATTTTGGGGCGAATTGAAGAGCTTGATAACTTTTTTATCGCAACAGGTCACGCCGGAGAAGGCATTACTCTTGCTCCGATTACTGGTAAGCTTCTCGCCAGAGAAATTGTCTCCGGGCGGAAAGCTAAATTACTGGACAGTTTTCGTTATTCCAGGTTTGAATCCGAATAACACTACATTTTAGCAAAGACAATTTTACATGGAGGAATATCATTATGGCGAAATTTGAAGGCATAATACCCCCTGTTATAACTGTGTTTGACTCAGAAGAGAACGTTGATATCGAAAAGACTTTGGAATTCATTGATCATTTGATCGAGGAAGGCGTTCACGGAATTTTTGTTGCTGGCAGTACCGGAGAGTACACGTTGATGGACAATAGCGAAAGAAAAGAACTTATAAAAGAGGCCGTCAACGTAACCAAAGATAGATTACCTCTACTAGCCGGAACAGCAGCTAATGACACAAAAACCGCTATTGAACTTTCTCAATTCGCGGAAAGCGTAGGTGCAGCCGCTGCAACTGTAGCACTTCCTCATTATCCCAAGCCAAGCCAGGCTGGGTTATACGAGCATTATAAGCAGATAGCTGACAATATTTCTATACCGCTTTTGGCATATAATTGGCCTGGCCAGCACGCCGGATTGAATATAGAGCCTGAAACTGTCAAACGACTTGTTGAAGAAGATATAATCGCAGGCATCAAGGACTCATCAGACCTACAATGGGGGATTGGCCACCTGGCAGAAGTTAAAAGATTGACAGGAGATAAGATTTCAGTTTTGACTGGGTTTGCAAATCAACTACTTCCAGCGCTTTCTTTGGGAGCCTGTGGGTCAGTATGTACAATAGGGAATATCATACCCCGCAAGATAGTAAGTATTTATGAAAATTTTCAGAAGGGTAACTACAAAAAAGCCAAAAAAATTCAATTAGAAATTTTACCTATAATCAATATGCTTGAAGTAGATCCTGGGACAGTCAAGATGGCTTTAAAACTTTTAGGACATGAGGTGGGATCCTTTCGATCGCCAATTATCGAACCTTCGGATGAGGCGAAACAAGAGATAAAAGGGATTTTACAGTCACAAGGTTTACTTGAGCAATAACAAGTTAAGGATGTAAATGATCCTCCAATCCAACAGGGTGATAGTATGACTGAGCAAGTTCAATTTCATCAACTGAGGATAGATTTGGATTCGGAAGAGTGCCAAACAGAGGGTATAGATCTAAAGTCATTAAAAGATTTCTATGGCGGAGTGGGCTACGCTTCGAAACTCTTGTATAAAGAGATGGAACCAGGACTGGATCCTCTTGGTCCAGAAAACAAGTTGATTCTTGCCACTGGTCCTTTGACACATCCAGTGGTCCCAGGTGGGGGAAGCCTGGAGCTATGTTTTAAATCTCCATTAACGAATGCATGGGGTGAATCCCGAGTCGGATGTGATTTTGGCCTTCTTATGAAGCAAGCGGGCGTAGATTATCTAATTATAGAAGGAGCCGCTACTAAACCTTCTATGATTGTCGTGGACGAGAAAGACACCAAAATCGTGGAAGCCAAAGAATTGCAGGGTAAAACAGTTTCTCAAAAGAGAAAAATTGTTCATGATAAGGTTTCTGGAGAGGATTATGAAATAATGACTATCGGGCCCGCCGGCGAGAACCTCGTATCTTTTTCCAATGCTATGATAGGAGATAGGGCTGCCGGCCGAGTTGGAGTGGGCGCAGTTCTGGGTTCAAAAAACCTGCTTGCCTTGGCGGTAAAGGGAACCGGCGAAATTCCTCTTTCTAACAAGGATTCTCTTATAAATAACATTCGAGAGGTCAATAAAAAAATTCGGGAAAACCCAGAGACATCGAGCTGGAAAAAACATGGTACAACGGGCGACATACCCGGTTGTGATGAGTTAGGAGATTGGCCTACAAAAAACTGGAAATCAAATTCTTGGGGAAAAGGGGAAGAAATTTACGACGATTTTTTCGAGAATAACTTAGTCACTAACGAAGGTTGTTATACTGGATGTCCAATTGCTTGCGGCAGGAGAGCCAAGGTCGGTGAGGGAAAATACGAGACCCCCGAGCACGGGGGGGGCGAATACGAGTCTATCTCGGCGTTTACCTCATTCGTACTGAACGAAGACGTGGAAGCAGCAGTTCACAGCACGTATTTATGTAACGAATACGGACTGGATACTATATCAGCGGGGGCAAATATTGCCTTTCTGATGGATTGTTATGAGGAAGGTTTAATTGACGTAGAGCATGTTGGAAAACTGGACCTTTCCTGGGGCAATTCTGATGTCTTGCCCAAACTAGTCAAACAGTTTGCTCTACGAGAAGGCATAGGAGAGCTCGTAGCCAACGGCGTAAAGGGCGCGGCCAGAAAAATAGGAGAGGAAGCGGAAGAACTGGCAATCCATGGAAAAGGTTTGGAAGCACCCGCTCACGATCCAAGGTCAGGAAAGACGCTGGCAATTAGTTACGGCACGGCCAACAGAGGGATGTGTCATATCCATCCAGTTGAAGCAATGGCTTATGACGCGGGAAAGGTTAGTTTTGGGCTGGAAAAGTACGGTCTCCCCGATCCAGATGAAGTACCCAGGTGGAAAGAAGAAGGAAAGGGAGAAATCGTAAAAACACTACAGGATGGCGGCATCATTCCAGATATCGTTGGCACCTGTAAGTTCTTCATGTACTTCGGTGTTTCTTTAGACGACTATGCGGAAATGTTAGAATCGGTCACTGGTTGGGACGCGAAAGGAGAGGATTTGCTTCTTGCTGGTGAGAGAACGAATAACTTGCAAAGGCTTTTCAACATTCGAGAGGGGTTCTCCGGAAAAGACGACAGAATTCCTAAACGTATGAAGAGCCAGCCCGAATTTGGGTATTATGTAGAAGAACCCGACTGCTCTATCAGTGATTACCAGGGAATGTTAAACGACTATTATGAAGCTAGGGGTTGGGATAAAGAAACTGGTAAGCCTACAGGCAGAAAACTCGAAGAATTGGGGCTAGATATCTTCGAATAATAAAAAATGATAAAAGTAGTTAACCCTAATATACTCATATTGGACTAAATTTTATATAATAATATAGAAGTGTTTCTGGAAACCTAATTCGCGTTTATAGAAAATCTAAGAAGGTGAATTATGAGGTTTAATAAAACTTTTCAGGCTATAGATACTCATACCGGTGGTCAACCAACTCGGATACTCACTGGTTTGTTCCCCACTATTCCTGGGGAGACTATGGATGAAAAAAGGAGATACATGGTTGAGCACAAGGATGATATTCGGCAATTACTCTGTGAAGAGCCCCGTGGTCATAAAAGCATGTATTGTGCACTAATGACCGAACCGGTTAACCCCGAAGCCAAGGTAGGGGTTATATTCATGAGTTCAGTAACTTATGACAATATGTGTGGGCATGGAACCATAGGTCTAGTGACTGCCTTACTTGAAACCGGCCTTATAAATTTGGACAACGACGAGGGAGGATCTGAGTTGGTAATAGATACCCCCTCAGGCCCTTTAACTACCTATCCACAATTACAGGATGGGGAAGTAAAATCAGTATCTTTTCAGGGAGTTCCATCTTTCGTTTACGAAAAAGATATTGAGCTGGAAGTAGATGAATACGGGGTGGTAAAAGGTGATCTGGCTTTCGGGGGAAATTGGTATTTTTATGTTAACGCAAAAGACTTGAACACAAAAGTTCAGCCTGAAAAGGTAAGCTCTCTCCTGAAAAAAGGAAACAAAATTAAGGAAGCTGTGGTTAATAAATATCAATTTAACCATCCAACGCGAGATTCTATTAGGAATGAATTGACAGGAGTATCGATCTATCAACACCCTCAAGAAACGATAACTGAGCAGAAAAATATTGTAGTAGAAAGTAAATTTTTTTACGACCGATCTCCTTGTGGTACGGGAACCTGTGGCAGAATGGCAATTCTATCTTCAAGCGGACAATTAAACAAAGGTGATGCTTTTTTAAATAAAAGCATCACTGGATCTGTATTCCGCGGAGAGGTTATTGGTAAAACTAAAGTAGGAACTCACGAAGCCATAAAACCAAAGATCACGGGTCAGGCATATATAACTGGTTTTAATCAATTTGTTGTCGACCCAAAAGACCCGTTAAAAGAAGGATTTTTGTATTATTAATATTTCTCTTCATATAGATATAAGGTTTATTAGGTGAAACTTATAAGACCAATCTGCCAGAGCTTTAGCTCTTGGGGGTAATTGAACCATTAATTACTTACTCATTGAAAAGAAACTCTCGATAACATCAGCAGGTTGTTTTGTTAATACTTCTCTTCGGTGCTTCATTAAAGACGGGTCGCAATTTGACGTAAAACCAGAGGAATCAGAGAATGTCGCCATAGAGACTCAACTATAGAGCGAAAAAATCACTTGACTTAATTAGAAGACAACCCATGAAGCATACTATGGAACTACCGGGAGTTTGACCTCATAGGGACAGAGAGTGCAAGCCTGATTGGCATTTAAATTTAAAAAAGATAAAACCAATTTACAGACCAAATTCTTGGGGGATAAAATGCGCCTTTCTAAACTATTTGGCAGAACCTCCCATCAATTGCCTAAAGAAAACTTTGAGCTTGGCCAAAGATTTCTAATACAGGGGGGAGGGGCATACTTTTTCGAAGGCGATGTGTTTTTACTTCCAATTGGGGTGAGAGTTTGGCATAATATGTGTGCATTCTTAAAGTCTGAGCTTGCGGACTTTGAAATCCAAGAAGCCTCTTTTGGTTTGCCATTGGGCAAAGAAGGTGGGGATGAAAATACGAAAGCTCTAACTGAAACCGAACTTAAGAGCTTACTTCCATATGTCCTCCAACGTCACATTTCTTCTTATAGAGACCTACCCGTAAAGCTTGCAATGAGTAACATAATAACAAAACAAAGTACCCCCTTTTTCAATTCGGATAATAGTTACTCGTACTTAATTGTTTTAGCTGAAGAAGATAAGGACAGTCAGAAGGATTTTCAACAAGAACTTAAAAACAGGTTTCTGGAAATTGTTCAAAAAATTGATTTAGTAGACGAAGAACTTTATTACGAGGAACAATCGAGTGATGTTATAAATATTTTAGCTGGAACTAAACAGGGAGAAAATAGATATTTTCACTGCAAAAAGTGTGGCTACACTGCCACCCAAGAGCTTGCAAAATCTATCTCACCCAGCTTTCCCCAAGAAGAACAGAAAAAACCAATTCAGAAAATCCATGGTCCTGATCTCATTAGTGTTGAAGAGTTAGCAGATTTTGCAGATATTAGCGTGCATAAAACCACAAAAACATTGGTTTTTGAATCTAGTAACGCAGAACGCATTGTTGTAGCTATGGTTAGGGGAGACTACGATATAAGTGAAGAAAAATTAAAGAGAGCAGCAGGTGTTGAAGATTTGTATCTAGCCTCTTCTTTTACTATTAGGGAGGTTTTCGGGACCGAAGTAGGTTATACGGGAGTAGTTGATTTGCCCGAAGAGGTAGAATTAATTGCTGATCTAAGTACAAAAGGTCGAATTAACTTCGAGTGTGGGGCAAATGAAACTGACTATCATTTTTTGAATGTAAATTTTGGTAGGGACCTACCCGAACCGGAGAATTTCTACGATATAAGAGAGGTAGAAGAAGGCGAGACCTGTGCCAATTGTAAAGAGGGGGAACTAGGGTTAGTGACAGGTTCAGAGATCGCAAATTTTAATAACTTTTCAGTAAAATTATCTCAGAATGATTTAGCTTTTACTGGAAAAGATGGAGAAATTCACAAGCCCGAAATAAGTTTAATCAATCTTTTCACTTCTACGATTTTTGCCTTAATATTGGAAAATCATCATGACGAGAATGGTCTTATATGGCCGAAAGAGATTACGCCATTTAAAATCCATTTAATACCACTAGGAAGTAAGAAAGGAATAAAAGAAGAAGCAAAAAAGATATACGAGAAATTGAAGAAAGCTGGAATTAGTGTATTGTGGGACGATCGGGATGAAAAAGCCGGGGTGAAATTTAATGATGCAGATTTATTGGGAATTCCAATCCATTTAATTATTGGAGAAAAGTCTTATCAAAAAGAATGTATAGAGTGGAAGAAAAGAGAAAGCAACGAAACTAGTTTTGTTAAAACAGACAATCTAGTGAAGAAAATTAAAGATTTCTATAATTCTTAAGCAGAAATAATTTCGAGAGTCGAACAAGAAATATGCAAAAATGAGGATGACATTAATGTGTTTTAATGTAAAGTTTTTAAACAACTTAAAGGATAGTTTATCTCGTAATTTATGGAAAAAGAAAACATCAAAAAACTACAGAAAGTTTCAGTAAAAGAGTTTTGGGAGGGTGCCGAGGATTTTTCGACTTGGCTCTCTAACAATATATATTATTTAGAAGAAACCGTAGGAGAGCAGTTGGAGCTAATAAAAGGAACTGAATATGACGGTAGTAATATTGTAAATATTTTAGCAAAGTCCACGAGAGAAGAAGAGAATAGGAATTTTTGCATTATGTGTTCATTAAAAAAAAGCACAAATCGCAATTTGCACCAAATCCGTGAACTGATTGATAAAAAAGAATTGTCGGTAATAATCTTTATTGCAACACGTTTCTCAGCGGAACAACTAAATAAAATCGATAATGTTAATAGAACAAATCAGAATTCGCACGTCAGGCCTTTAAAAATGGAATTATTTAAAGTGCAGGAATCTAATATCTTCGCATTTTTTCTTAGAGAACTGAGCTCTAGAAGTATAAAAGGGGAAGAATTGGGGCAGGAAAAAGAAAATTGGATAAAACGGCTTGAGGTTTTCATCTGGCAGTAACCAGAAGTTTGTTGTCAAAAGTTCAAACTATTTATAATGAAGTCTCATTTAAATCGACAGATTGTTAAAAACGCTTATTGAGGGGATGAATTATGAAATTATCCCCTTATGAGGAGGTAACAACCAATTATTAAAAACAAGATCAAGAACAGAATAAGTAAAACTCAGAGTTTAATGAGAAATAAGGAAATTGATCTTTTAGTAGTTTCTCCAAGTTCAAATATGTATTATCTTTCCAATTTTACAGATGAACCTGGTGAAAGGCTTTTTATGCTATTAATACCTGATAAAGGTGATCCAGAATATTTGGTACCTGAACTGTACGCGGATCAAGTGAACCAGCAGTCTCACGTAGAAAATATACGGGCCTGGGGTGATTCTGATAACCCTCAGAGATTGCTAAGATCAACCTTAAAAAAGCTAGAGGCCAGAAATTCAAAGGTAGCAATAGATAATACTATGTGGGCTTCTTTTTTGTTAATGCTTCAAGGAATCATACCTAACTGTAATTTTGTCCGAGCCTCTAATATAATGTCCCCTCTGAGGCGAATTAAGGAGTCTAACGAGATATCCAAAATGTTAGAAGCTGGAAAACTAGCTGATGAGGCTTTTGGAGAGGTCTCAGAGCTATCTCTTAAAGGTATGACGGAGTTAGAGATAGCAAACCAGCTAGAAAAAGAGATGTTAAGAAGAGGGGGGGATCAAATTGCTTTTGAAACCTTAGTAGCATCTGGCCCAAACTCTGCTCTTCCTCACCACAGAGCTGGCAAGAGAGAAATTCGAGAAGGCGATACCGTAACATTTGATTTCGGTTGCAAGGTAGATGGCTATTGTTCAGATACTTCGCGTACTGTCATTTGTGGTAAGCCGTCTCCGAAACAAGAAGAGGTTTATCAAGTAGTAAGGGAAGCGCAAGAAAAAGCGTTCCAGGCAGTTGGACCTGGTGTTGAAGCCTTAAAAATAGATAGAGAGGCACGGGAATATATCACTAAGGCTGGCTATGGGGAAAATTTTGTTCATAGAACTGGCCATGGAATTGGATTGGATGTCCATGAAGAGCCTTATATAGTGGGGGGAAACTCTTTACATATTGAAGAGGGTATGACTTTTTCCATTGAACCTGGCATCTATTTACAAGAGGATTTCGGGGTAAGAATCGAAGACATTGTTCTAGTAAATAAGGATGGAGGAAAAAGGCTTAATAATTCTAATAGAGAACTTCAATAGTAATTTTTGATTCATTGCATTCATGATCAAATAAGTACTAGCTAGAATCAGATTTCTTCTTCCGTTAATCACTACTAACATTTTTTACTTCATAGGCTAACGGTTGGATGCAATGTAAAAATCAAACATTCTCTACGCCATTCAATAAGTCGGACCATCTCTCTTTCGACCTCTCAAATGGGAGAATCAACTGACTTAATTACAGTAGAACCTTCGTCTTCTTTTTTGAA
>JAGXLB010000316.1 GCA_018334915.1 Candidatus Bipolaricaulota bacterium | reverse complement strand
AGAGCGAGGCCGAGATCGGAAGGGGCGATTTCCACGCCGGGGAAATCGCCCCCGGTTTTGTCGAACGGTTTCCAAAGCTATAACTTAATTTTACACAGTTATTTCTACACTATCGGAAAAAGAGCGGATTTTTACAAAAGTGGCATTTGTTAAAGATTTAGATCAATTGAAGAAAGTGTGCAAGTTTTCGAAATCGGGTTTTCCTGACATGAATGCTTGTATGATATGAACGCCGAAAGTAGTTAATGTCGAACCGGTTGCAGGAAAGGACTAATGCAATGCTTGAGGCTAAGACCTCTTGTTTCAGAATGTCCCTTCCTGCTCCCGGATAAGCCTTAATACGGTCTCTTGGGGCATTGACCCCTCATACGCAAGCCCAGGCTCATGGGAAGCCGGGAAGACATCCTGCAATCAATATCAGACTATGGGAGGAGTCACAAACATGAGCACGTATGTTGGCATAGACGTGGGCTCAGAAAGACATGCCGTCCACGCGATCGAGAAAGAAGGGGATAGTCCCGCTCCCCAAACTACGGTTACCAACGACAAGGACGGCTTCCGGGAACTGGAAAAGTTCCTAATGAACTCTTCCGGAGACGACATACACCTGGGTTTGGAGGCGACCGGAAGTTACTGGAAGCCGGTATTTGACCACCTGATGGAGTTAAAAGAACAACTGGACATAACCCTGAGTTTAATCAACCCAAACGAGATTCATCAATTCAAGAAGGTGGATCTAAGCAGGGTCAAGACCGATTCAGCAGACGCCAAGGCGATTGCCCGATACGTACTTCGGTTTAAGCCAAAGTCAACTCCCAGGACAAATGAACGTCTCCGCAGTCTGAGAAAACTCTGTCGATACAGAGCTTCCCGGGTGGAAGAACAAACCAGGTTGTTCCAACAGCTGAACGAGGTCCTGGTCGGAGTGTTTCCGGAATATTCCGACTGTTTCAGTAAATTATCGGCGGTCAGCTCCCTTGCAATCTTAAGGGAGTACCCCGGGCCAAAAGAGATATCTAAACTGGACGTGGACCAGCTTTCTCAACTACGTTACGGCAAGATAAACCACAAGCTGGGAGAAGAAAAAGCAAAGAAGCTAGTCGATTTGGCAAAGAACACTGTAGGAGAGGGTTACGGACCTGAAGTCGAGACAACTATAAAACACCTAGCTCAACAACTTTCCTCAGTCAAGCGAGAAGTAGAAAATCTGGACGATAAAATAGAGGAGGGTTTCGAGGAGATCGCGCCCAATAAATTAACCACCATAGGCGGAATTGGTCCGGTAAACGCCGCCGTAATGACCACGGAGATATGGGATGTCAACAGGTTTGCCACCGCCACCAAGCTAAACGGCTACGTCGGTGCCTATCCGGAACTGAGCCAGTCCGGAAACTACGAGGATCCCCATCCGGACATGACCAAGAAGGGAAATCCCCGGCTAAAGCGTGCCGTATTTACCTCCACCATGTCCGCGGTAAACTGTAACCCAATAATTAAAGAGCACTACCAGAAGCAGCTGGCCAAAGGTAAAGACAGAATGGTGGCCCTTGGCTCATGCATGAGGAAGCTCGTCCATATCATCTACGGAATACTTACTTCGGGTGAAGAGTTCGATCCAAACTACGAGCAAAAGAGAAATGAAAAAGGAGAAAACAGAGAGAGAACCCGGAGGCCTCAAACTGGATCTTATCCAGAAGATGAGAGGTCATCCGAGTTCTCACCTAAAAATAATAATGAAAAAAGAAGACCAGATTATCAACTTGCTGGAGGTGAGACTTGACTTTACCCCATAGTCTCTGAAACATTGCATGATTAACACTGTTGCAACTTTTCTTTGAAGAGACATTTTATCACCCAGAATTATTTTGGGAACTCGACGACCCGTACCGCCAGGACGCCACGGTTGAACTGACCAATGGTGTCGCCAGGGTGAGGGAGCCAGTTGCCAGATTGATCGTCTCTTTGGTCGAAGGATCATCCGTCAGGTTCTTTAACCCCGCATTGAGGGCAAGGGAGCCGTAAAACGTCCCGGCCGCAGTTAAGCTCGAGGTCAAATAAGTCTCCAGGTCTTTTCTGTCCCTGCCCAGCAGTTCGGCTGATTTCTCCACACCGAAGCCGGCTCCAAGGCCCGAACCGAGCGGGTAACCCACCGCAAAACCAAAGTATAGCGACGAAGGCCCAGGAGGTGAAATACCTTCCTGGCTGGAGAAGACCGGATAGGACAGGAGGCTGAAAACCGTCGTCCCGAAGGCGCTCCCGACCACCCCGCCTAAAGTGCCTGCCAGCCACCTGGTCCAGCGGGGATGGGAGCCCCACCAATTACTGCTTGGTCTCATTTCGGAGACGCCACTTTCGTTGCCGGCACCAACTGATCGCAAGGCAGGTAGGAGAAGAAAGGCGATAACTAAAGCCGATATCAAAACCCTCTTTAAATTCATTTAAAGTGTATACTATTCAGTGAACTCAAAACTATTCAGAACGGGGTCAAAATACTCTTCTGCCGTCTCCT
>JAGXLB010000105.1 GCA_018334915.1 Candidatus Bipolaricaulota bacterium | reverse complement strand
CATAAAAAAAGAAGAAAAAAAGGGGTGAAAAAGTTAACCCGGATTGGAAGGGGCATTCCAACCCGGGAGACTTATATAGTAGAATAAGTATCTCTTAGTCACCTACATTATAAAGTGTCTCCCGCTTTATTTCCAACCGGTAAGCTGTGTCTTTTGGAGAATTACGTCATTCCAGATGTGGTCCAGAAATTCTCGGGTGTTAAGGTGGAGCTGTGGCACTGGCTCGAGGAAAACATTGGCAACCAGAACAGCTCGTTTGAGATAAATCAGTCTAAACTGGCTGAAAAGTTCGAGGTTAGCCGCAAGTCCATCCAGAACGCCTTAAAAACCTTCCAAAGTGCCAACCTAATAGAGAAGGTGGAGTCCAGGACGGGTCGAGGAGTCCACCCCCTTTATAGACTTATATGGACCTTCAGAGAAAAAAGTGCGACCCCTTCGCGCGTAGAAGGTACTACCCCAAGAAAAATACAAACTAAAGGTCGCCTCTGGCGATATTTTGCCTACAAATTTAGAACTGTCGTGGAAGACTCCAGCCTGGCGAATAAATCCCAGGTGGTAGTGGGCAAGATCTTGAACTTTCTCGAGGAAAAACCGCCGGACATGTTCCGAGAGTGGCTAATCTACCTCCGAAATTGGCTAGATCAGACCCGGACTCTGAAAGATTTCTTCGTCTATTTTCATCAAACCTTAAGAGATCTGGCGAGGGAAAAACGGAGACTAGAAGAAACAAATCAACTAATCGAAAGACAGAGAAAACAACGCAGGGAGGTTCAGGCTCAGTACGAGGAGGATCCCCCGCCAAAGTCGAGCGACTTCTCTCGGTTCGGCGACTACCTGGAAGCGATGGAGGCGTGGGGTTTGGATGAAGATTCACAGCTACAAGAGGGTGCTTAGCTAATCATGGTGCCCTACTTGTTATAAGTTTTCTTGGACAGGATTAACCCAGATTAAGATTTTTTTTAATCCATATTATAGACAGGAGTTTCACGAACATCTATAATTCAAGCAAATTGTATTTTAAGCTACAAGATTCTAACAGGAACGAACATAGTTATCCCTCCAGGCACTATAGCTATATACGCTTATACTAGGACTGTCAAAAAAAAAGAGGGATGACATTCACTCTTGGCACTACGATTTGTTGAGATCTGGGAGACCCGATTTCACCCCTAGGGGTTTTAGATGGTTAGGTGGGTGGAAAAGCGGGGTTTGGTGTTAGAGATGGTTTGAAGTTTTAAATAAACTTTTGTATTCTAATGGATTTAGGAGGTGATTAAGATGAAAAAAGTATCTGATAGAGTTCAGGTACTAGAAAGGGGTACTCAAGATATTGAAGAACCAAATTTCTGCGGCGTATTTTGTAATCCCATACGCGTTATAACGTAGTAGCTGGGTCGTGGGTGGATATTTTATGGTAGTATGGCAGGCAAATTAGTAGTCTGTCTGCCATACTCTTTCCATGTTTTAAGAAGGGGGTGACACCAGTTAAGTATTCACGTTTTAATTTACTTGTCCCAAGTAAGGAAGCTCTACCTCGCTCTCAGATGATAGTATTTAATTCTCTTAATCGAAGTATGTTATTGCTAGAAAGAGAACTAGTGGATTCTCTAAAGAATGAGGATTTTAGCGTTTTGACCCAAGAAGAAAAAGAAACCCTCAGTCAGGCAAAAATTATTCACAATGGAAAGGTTGATGAAAGCACACACATGAGGTATTTGATGGAAAGGAATAAGTTTAAAGAGGAAGTGTTGGCACTATTTATAAATTTCTCCTCCCGTTGCAATTTCAACTGTTCGTATTGTTACCAAGATGCGAGAACAATGGGCTCTGATATGACTAAAGAAAATTGGGAAAGGTTGCTGAGTTTTATATCCAATCAGCGAAACCCTACTAATGTACGAAAGGTTGAAGTAGTTCTGTTTGGAGGGGAACCACTCATGAACTACAACGTCCTTCACCAAGCAGTACAAAACCTGAAGGCTATGGAGGGGAGCAATTTTTCGGTGAATGTTGACCTTATTACCAACGGATCTTTGTTGACAAAAGATAGAGCTACAGAACTTGCTCCATATTTAGATTCCGTACAAATAACCATTGATGGGACAGAAAAAGTACATAATGAACGACGCCCTTATAAGAGTGGTGAAGGCAGTTTTCAGGATGTTTTACAAAATTTGAGGAACACTTTGAATTTTACCGATATTGAAGTGACTTTGAGGATAAACGTGGAAGAGGAAACTATACCTGACGCCGAAGAATTGCTGAGCAGACTAAAAAAGCTGAACTTACCACCAAAGCTTAATAAAATAGGTCTTTCGCCGACTTATGCTTCCCAGAATGATATCTCAGGTGAAACATGTGCAGTTGGCTTTGAAGGGCAAATTATGAAAAAGATTGCTGCAACATATGAGAAAGCAGTAAAGATGGGGTATAAGGTTGGAAAAGAATTCATTAACGGTCCTTGCCTTAGTTACTACAAGAATAGTTTTGCTGTGGATGAAAATTTACAAGTTTATAAGTGTCCAGGATACCTATACGAGGAGCCCGATGGGTTTATAACTCCTTCTGGAGAATTAGAGATTACAAGCACGAGATGGTATGAAATGATTAATGATGAGCCTAGCTGTCTAGAGAACTGTAAGTATGCTCCTATTTGTTACGGAGGGTGTCGGTGGCAGGCTGGTGGGCCTTCCAATATTAATTGTAATAAAAAAAGTCTGGATCAGAACATTGAACAGTTAATACGGGCACATGCTATCTCTGTTTATGGTACAGTAGCAACCTAGAATAGTAAGAGTGCAACTTGAGTTTTACCAAAGACAGTGGTATAAGTATCCAGATATTGATGGGAGAATCGGGATGAATCTTATCTGGCTCTCAGGGAAGTTTAGTTGAAGTTTTCCACAAAATCCAATCCAAAAAAAGACCGGGAGAAAAATAGAGCCAAGGAGGTAGGCCATCCAAAATCAAAAAACCCTGGAGGTAACTGAGCTAACCAAAACCTACGGCAAGGGTGAGGACCGGACCCAGGCCGTGCGGGGGGTCAGCTTCTCCGTCGATAAAGGAGAGATAGTTGGCCTGCTCGGACCCAATGGGGCGGGGAAGACAACCACCATCAAATGTATCAGCTCTCTGATTACCCCTACCTCGGGAGAAATCACGATAGATGGGGTCTCGGTTCAGTCCGGCCCGAATGAGGCCCTGAAGGGGACGAGTGCGGTTTTGGAGGGCAACAGGAATATATACTGGCGGCTAACCCCCCGGGAAAACCTGGAATTTTTCGCCAGCCTCCAGGGCATAAATCCGAAAAATAAAAGGGGTGAAATCAGGAAGCTACTGACTTCGCTAAAGCTGGAGGAGAAGATGGATACTCCGGCCCGTAAGCTATCCCGGGGGATGCAGCAGAAGCTGGCCTTGGCCTCCGCCCTGGTCCGGGAACCGCAGCTTCTGCTGCTGGACGAGCCGACTCTGGGCCTGGATGTGCGGGCCTCCCGGGAGATGAGAGAACGGGTAAAGGCTCTGGCCGAGGAGGAGAATATCACCCTCCTGCTTTCCAGCCATGACATGGACGTAATTGAGGATGTCTGTTTAAAAGTGATAATTCTGAAATCAGGAAGAATAGTCGTCAAAGACAGGGTGGATAATTTATTGGATCTCTTCCGGGCTGAAGAATACAAAGTGGTTCTTGGCGGCCGGCTGAAAGAAGAGGTGAAGGCTTCTCTTCGGCGGGATTTCTCCGTGACTATGAGCCCTGACTCAGAAGAGCTACGGACCGGATTCGAGGTGGAGGTAGCCGAAGCCAAACAAATATATCCCCTGCTGGGACGTCTACAAGAAGAGGGTGCTCAGATAGTGTCAGTAAGCAGGGGGAGTCCGGACTTTGAGGAGGTCTTCCTGAATCTGGTGGAAGGAGGAAGGGATGAAGATTAGACTGATTCTTCTTTGGGGGATCCTGAAGAAGAACGTAATCGAAAGGAAGCGGTACTTCTTCAATTCAATCTCTGGCCTCCTCACTATCTACCTGATCTTTGTCCTCATATTCTTTGGGATGAAGAGCTTTGTTTCTGGACCACAATTTGGGAATACCGCAGATGGCTTGGTGGTAGGCTTCTTTCTTTGGAATTTTATTGTCCAAGTTTACTCTGAACTTTCAAACGCACTGATCAGGGAGGCCCGCTGGGGTACGCTCGAGCAGCTTTATATGTCTCCGGTTGGCTTTGGCTGGATCAGCTTTTCCCAAGTCCTATCTTCTCTTGCCATCTTCTTTTTGGCGAATGTAGGATTTTTGTACCTAATAATGCTGACTACCGGCAGGTTTCTTTCCCTACGAATAGCCAGTACCTTCCCACTGCTGATAATTACTTTACTCGGCGTTGCTGGAATCGGTTACTTCCTGGGAGGTTTGACCTTGGTATTCAAGCGAGTGGAGTCCTTGCTCCAGATCGTTCAGTTCCTATTTGTGGCTCTGGTCATGGTTCCGGTGGAGAGCCTCCCCTTGCTTAAGCACTTTCCGGTTTCCTTCGGGGCTTCGCTGATCCGGAGGGTGATGATAGATGGAACCCCGATAACCGGACTGCCCCCGAGCGATCTGGGTTTCTTGCTCCTCAACTCTACTGTCTACTTTCTGCTCGGCTACGGAGCTTTCAAGTACTTCGAACGGGTAGCAAAACGGAAGGGGTTGTTAGGGCACTACTAAGCCGGTTAACTCCTCAGATACTTAGCCCGTCTCCGATTAACTCCCCATATAGCAAGACCGATCATCCGACCATTTAGGCCGATATTTTCCAGCCTCTCTCTTCCCTGCTCTATCGGAAACGGGGAACTCATAGAAGCATATCTTACCCTCTTTTTGGGCTGATTCGGCCTTGTTTGCCTTGTTCCCTGCTTTCCCATAAAATCCCTCCGTTATGATAAGCCAAAAGCGTCAAGCCCTGCGTCGTCTCGGCATCAGACCCTACAGGAAGATCTTACGAGACCAGCCCGGCGCCTGGCTGGTGGCGGAGTTCGGTCCCGGGACAAAGTACCCGGTAGTAGTTTCCACGTTAGTAAGGAATCTGATCTGGCAGGCAAAGGAGCGGATAGAATCAGGTAAGAGGCCACCGATAGAGAAGCTGATCCGTTCCTTCTGGTACTCCGATGTCAAGCCCACCCTACAGCGTGCCGGCTCCCTTTCGAGCGAGTTCGATCAGTACGAGGTGGTAATAGATCAGCTCGCCCGCCTGGTCCGCGGCGAGGACCTGATGCGTTACAGGGATCTGGGCTTCGGCGATGCCAGCAAGGAGTACCGCAAGATCGGCTCACAGCCGGAGGTAATAGTAATAGCCGAGAAGGAAGGAGACTGGTCGCTACTTAGAGAGATCCACGAGACTACCGGAGTGACCGTCCTTGCCTTTGGCGGACAGCCATCCAACTTGACCGCTGAATATTTCGTCGACGATCTAAGAGAAAAGGACGTCAACTTACAGAAGAACTTCTACCTGTTCAGTATTACTGATTACGATCCGGCGGGCTGGATAGTCCGGGATTCCTTTATCTCGGACCTTAACTTCTACGGGGTGAGCCGGATTGAGCATACCCCTTTGGTCACTCCGGACCAGTTGACCGAAGAAGAAATAGAGCAGAACAAGTACAGGCTGCCCGGAGGAGCGGACAGCTCCATCAACAAAAAGTGGGCAAAGAAGGGCGGCGGAATAGACAGAGAATTCTACGGCTTCGAAGCGGATGCCATTCCCGCTCCGAGGATGAAGACGGTAATCAGAAAAAATATAGAACCCTATATCTCCACTACACCGCTGGTAAGAAAAAGAAGGGGGATGGGCACGGTAGCTGATGCGGTAGACAGCTGGGCACTGGCCAGGTTGAGAGGAGGTCTAAATGAGTGAATCGGTAATAGTCCGTTCCCACTTAAAAGAGAAGATAAAGAACCGGACCGACCTGAGGAGCAGGGAGGAAGCGGTAGATAACTTGATGAGTATCTTGGATGAGGTAGCAGTAAAGCTGGTCGATGCCTCCGGGGATGCCGCCCGGGAGGATGATCGGAAGACGGTGTTGAGGCGTGACGTGGTTAAGGCGGAACGTGTCGTCCTCGAGGAGACCGCCCCGGAAGTAGAGGAGATAGTCGATCTAATTGCCTCCCTTACCGCTGAAGACATGTTAAAGCTTGCCGAAGCAATCCGAGCCAAGCGAGATCAGGAGAAAGAATGAACCAGGGAGAGATGGTGAAGAAGCTGGCTTGGGAGTTCAACCTGCCCAAGGCAGAAGCAAGAAGGATCCTCAAGTTCTTCTTAGAGGAGATGAAGAAGGACCTGATGGTCGGAGAACGGGTCTACTTCCGGGGTTTCGGTTCCTTCCACAAAGTGAAGAGGGACGATCGGGATCTCAGGCACCCCGAGACCGGAGAGATGATGACCATTCCCGAGCATTACACCGTCAAGTTCAATCCTTCGGAGGAGTTGGAGGAGATGGTCGATGGGCTAGCGGGTAGCTAAGGGACACAACCCCTGGAAGGGTGGTGGGTAAATATTCTTAATCTCTTGCTCCTGTACCTCTTGGTGATGGGGGCTATCTCCCCCGTACTTCTTTTCTACAAAAAAGAAGACAGAAGCTACAAGCTGTTTGTCCTATTTTTTGCTTTTGCCTTTATTCATTCATTCCTCCTGGTTTTACCCATGGTTTTTCCCCAGATCAACTTTACTGGCTCCCTGGGTTCGAGTTGGAACTGGTCCGGCAAGCTGTACTCCATTTTCGGTTCGGTCCTCTTCTATTTTGCTTTCAGGAGATACTTTGAGAAAAACGACTTCCTCAGTTTAAAACAGAAGGAAGGCTCGTTGAAGTTTACTTTACCTGTTGCCGCGTTGCTCGTTTTGTGGGCGATATTAGAAGGGTTATTTCTTTCGGAAAACTTGCCGATGAACTACGAGACCCTCGCCTTCCAGCTGACCATGCCAGGGGTTGACGAGGAGCTTGCCAGCCGCGGCATCATGCTCGGTCTGTTAGCAACTGCCCTCTCCAAGGAGGTTAAGATCGGTAAGTTGAACCTGGGACATCCCGGGATCTGGGTGACGGCGATAATCTTTGGTCTTGCACATGGACTTCGGTTTAGTGGAACCCCACAGATGGACTGGATCTACTTTGGGTCCACCTTCGTCAGCGGCTTCCTGCTTGCCTGGATAACCTTAAAAAGTGGGAGCATCTTGATCCCGATATTGGTCCATAATTTTATGAACACCTTTGAATTTCTGGTCAGGATGATGAAGTAGGAGGGGAGGCGAAAAACCGGTATCTAAGATACATAAGTTATGCGAAACTTACTCAAGAGTAAACGTTTCTTGGTTCCAGTTACAGTTATTTTGGTCGTCTCCATCGTGCTTTCCGCTTCGTCGACGGTGCGTCAGAAGATTCGAGAAACTTGGATGTTCGTATTGCTCAATACGTTCCCCTCTCGGTTCAAAAAAGTGAATTTCCGAAAATTAAGTAACGAGAAGAACAAAATTTATCTCCTGGGCACAACACATCGACATTTTGGTTCCGATGGGTATTCGCTTCGGGATATCAGTGCGGTCATCAAGAACCTAAGGCCGGATATATTGCTCGTAGAAAGCAGGCCCGAACAACTGCAGCAGGGTAACCTCGGGGACGGACCCCCGGAGATGCTTTTTGCGCACCTATTTGCTCGTTCCCGAGATATTCCCGTAAAGGGAATGGATTGGTGGAATATGGAAATGTCACCGGGAACTACGACCGAAAAAAGGGATGACAAAATGGTCGAAAATGTACTGAGAGCTGTTTCCGGCAAAGAGAAGGTACTCATTCTCACTGGTTTCACTCACGTAATCAGGTTTATTCCAAGGCTAGTAGATGCAGGGTACGAGAGGGTAGGGTTTGGGAAGAACCGGAAAGAAGAGTTATTTGAAAAAGGTAGCGGCAGGTTAGTGTTTCCGGAGAAGGTGGAGTATTATCTGCGGAAGAGAATCCAGCACGATAAGGATTTACTCCAGGATATTGAAGACCCCGAATGGGAGAAGGCATTGACCAACGTGATCGAGAGCTTTGAGTCCGTTTTAGCGACGGTTGAAGAAGGGAGGAAAGAAGAAGGCAAAAACGGTTGATGACTTTATTAGGGCTACTCGCTCCGCTCGTATTCTTCGAACAAGCCACAGGCCAGGCAGGCTTCGCTTCGGAGCTTCCCGCTTGCTCGTCTTCTAGCAGCGCCTCATTTGTACTATCGCTTTCGCGGTAACGCTTTCGCTTATCCCCTTTTTATAACAAAAGCCCCTCACGTTAACCAATAGAGCATCAGCTTTAGCGTTTACGTTTAGCTGGTCCCGCTAGTTAGCGGTTCTCTCTCACAAACCTCCCACAACTGCTCAACGATCGGGGGGCTTTTGTTAAAAAAGTCAAAGTGCATCCTCTGTTTTTGCAAGAGGCGCCCCGCAAGCACTCCCTGCCCCGTGGAATCTCAGGGATTCCCCGAGCTAGCTATTTCACGGGGAGGCTCCTTCGCTCCGCCAGTTTCCGCTCTCTTCAGTCGCTCGCTTTGGCTCTTGCCTGGATCCGGTAGCTAAACACCTGTTTAGTAGTTGTACCTTCGTCCATGTCTCGCCTTCAGAGAGTCCCTCGGCTTCAGCTTCACCACCTCCAGGGAGGTGGTTTGCTTCAGGTTTCCTCGTTCCTCTCCTCGGCACTCGAGCTGACAACACCGCTCGCTTCCTTTCGATCGCTCTTTTTGTTAGTAAACTCCGCTAGGTACACCCGTCCGCCCTTATTCCGCTTTCCTTTTTATGCTTTCTCCGTAGGGCGCTCTTGTGCAGCAGGTGCCCCCCTGTGGTGTCCTTACCCTAGTCTTTGTGTAGCACTAGCCCTTGTTAGTGTGTG